>JBDKEX010000268.1:0-12251 GCA_039798985.1 Pseudomonadota bacterium
TTCTCAGCAACAACACCCCCTTCGGATCCCAAATATTGATTGGAATCGGGGTGTTGAGCTCAACAGTGTCAAGGGGCAGCGGAATCAGCATCTATACAGACCGAAAAGACTCCGCAGTGTAAGCGTTTTGGGCAAATCCAACGGCTAGGTGAACCCAAACCATCCCAAAAAGTCAAAACCATTGAAGGGGATCCAGCCCCTGTTGGGTGAATAAAAAACGCAGCAAGCGATCGGTACAGATCGTCTTGCTTGGACCAAAATCGTCACTGAACTGCGACTTTTTCCAATGTGTTGATCCTGCCCACCCTGCTACCCAGATCCGATTTGGCCGTTGAGTAATACCCATCGTTGAGTCTGTAGAGATACCAACACATATTGGTGCTTGAGTTCCAGGCAGTAAACGTCTTCGGGGTACAGACACGTCCGTCTTCGTCCACCTTCCACTGCCCCGTTGCCGGTGAGTTACTGCGGCTGCCGTAGTGATAGCCCGTGCCCGTGATATTGCCGTCGCTGGTGAAAAACAGCTCCTCTTCACCTTGCCCGTTAGGCCACTTTGACTGATACCGCAGTGGCACCAATTCCAAAACATCGGACTTACCCAACTGCTTACCGCCTTTTTCAAGCAGTTCACCCACGTTCGACTGAGCATAAACAGGGGCGACAAGAGCGGTCAAAGTGGCGATCAAAGTCATCAACAATTTTGGTTGGCACGATTTCATAGTGACTTGCAACGTTTTGATTCAACTTTGGGTAAAAAAATACTCATTGGCTGCAATTTTACAGGGGGGCTTATCGGAATCAACCGTCAAGTGCTGCATCCATCTGATATGGCCAGCCCTTCCTGCAGGTGTGAGTCAAGGGTGATCCTGCCTGCAATGCAACCTCCTGCAAATCAACCGAAACCCGACCTGCGAGAGATTTTTACCTGTGCACCCTTACAGAACAAGGGGTATTTTTTGCAAAATCCGCTTGCCACTGGCCACACAGGAACAGGCAACAAAAAAGGACTTAGTGCATTTTTGCGCTAAGTCCTTGATATATTTGGTGGCCTGGGACGGAATCGAACCATCGACACGCGGATTTTCAATCCGCTGCTCTACCAACTGAGCTACCGGGCCATCTAGCCTTGAATTATAGCATCAAACTTAAGCCATCAGTTTTTTGGCCTTGGACAAATCAACACCCAGTTGCTTGAGCTTGCGGTAAAGGTGGGTTCGCTCCAAACCGGTCTTGTCAGCCACGCGGGTCATCGACCCATTTTCCTTGACCAAGTGGAACTCAAAATAGGCTTTCTCGAAAGCATCTCGGGCTTCCCGCAACGGCACGTCCAGATTAAAGGGCTGGCTGCGTTGCAGCGCTGCATCGTCGGTCACTGGCAGGGCCACACTGAGTGTGATTTCGCTGGGCACCGACGCCAGTGCAACCGCCGGCTTGCCCAAAGCCACCGCTCTTGAAGCGCCTTTGCTCAAACCCTGCTCCACCGCTTGCAACAGCTTTTGCAGTGTGATGGGTTTTTCCAGAAAAGCATGCGCACCAATGCGGGTGGCCTCCACGGCTGTGTCTATGGTGGCGTGGCCGCTCATCATGATCACAGGCATGTTCAGCAAACCGTTGGCTGACCACTCTTTGAGCAGGGTCACACCGTCCGTGTCGGGCATCCAGATATCGAGCAGCACCAAGTCGGGGCGCGTGCTGGCACGGCAAGCGCGGGCCTGGGCTGCGTTTTCCGCCAGCTCAACGGCATGCCCTTCATCGTTCAAAATCTCAAACAACAAGTCTCGAATACCCAACTCGTCGTCAACTACCAATATATTTGCCATGGCTGGAACAACCTTGGTTCAGGTCAGCTTTTGTTTTGTTGCAAATTTGCAACCTTGAATGATAACGACACTTGTGCCCCGAGCGTTTGATCGCCAGCGGTGTGTTGCCCGATTTCGATACGCCCGCCGTGCTCGTCCATGATTTTTTTAACCACGGCCAAACCCAGACCTGTTCCCTTGGCTTTGGTGGTGACATAGGGCTCAAACGCACGCCTCAAAATAGCAGGTGAAAAACCGGGCCCGTGGTCCAACACGCGCAAACGCACCCAGCGCCCGCTGTCGGACAAACGAGTCTGCAACAACACCGGGCCAGCTCCTGCAGGCGTGGCATCTTGTGCGTTTTGCACCAAGTTGTGCAGCACTTGGCGCACTTGCTGCGGGTCGGCCTGAACGCTGGGCAAGCCTTCCGCCAAGTCCAACGCCACCTCCACCACAGCGTTCTCGTAAAGCACGGCAATATCGCGAACCAAGGCATTCAAGTCCACCAGGGCCAACTGGGCGGCTGGCAAACGGGCGTAATCCCGGAATTCGTTGACCAAACGCTTCATGGAGTCCACTTGGTCGACGATGGTTTTGACGGACTTGTTCAATATGGTTTGGTCGGCCTGAAGCAATTTGCCGTCCAACTTCATGGCCAGGCGCTCAGCAGAGAGCTGTATGGGCGTCAAGGGATTTTTGATTTCGTGCGCGAGCCGGCGGGCCACTTCGCCCCACGCCCGGGCGCGTTGGGCAGACATGACCTCAGACACATCGTCAAACACAAGCAAACGGTCGCCATTGGGCAACAGGGCGCCCCGCGCAATCAATGAGACTACGTTGCCCGAATCAACCGCGAACCCGGCCGGCGCTACAGAGGTGGCGGTCAACTCGAACGATTGCTGCCAATGCCCCCCGTCATGGTGCGCCTGGTCGGCCACAAAGCCGTCAAATTGCTCCTGCACACCTGCCGCAAATGTGTCCAAGCCTGGCACCTCGGCAAGCGACTGGCCGGCATAGGCGGCCACTGGGCAGCGCAGCACCCTTGTGGCCCCCGGGTTGGCACTCAATACCCGGTTGTCTGCGTCCAGCACCACCACCCCAGCGGTGAGGTTGTCAAGCAAAGTTTGCAGATTGTTTCGGGCCGCATCCACCTGCCCCATGCTTTGTTGCACCGCGGTGCGCGCTTCCGAGAGTTCTTGCGTCATGTGCGCAAAAGTCCGGGTCAAGCCGGCCAGTTCGTCGCCCGCTGGCAAGGCGGTTTTGGGGGTCAAATCGCCCCGGGCGACTTCGCGCATGCCTTCGGCCAACACCAGCAGCGGTTTTACGAGTTGGTTGCCCAACACGGCGGCCAGCAGCACCGCCCCCACCACCGCCAAAAACAGGGCCAAGGTCAAGGTGCCAATGTACATGCGGCGCAAGCCCTCCCGGGCCAGGGCGCGCTCCTGGTATTCGCGGTGCGCTTGCTGAATGGCGAGTGCGTCGGCCACCAACGCCGCGGGCAAGGGCGCAATCACTTGCAAATAGCGCACTTCGCCTTGCAAACTGTAGTTGGTGGCGGGCACCCAGGCCAAAGCGCGAATTCTGGCTGGGCCGGAAGTGCCCTCGCTCGGGGGCCGCACATCCTCGGCCAAAACCGCCTCCAAACCTTCAATGGCCCAGACCACTTTTTGACTGCGGGCATTGCGCAGTTCGGCCGTGCTGGGTCGAACTGGGGTCAACTTGAAGCGGGACGCCCCCGCGCTCGCCACCGCTTGCCCGTTGCCGGTCCACAACACCACGTCGGAAGCGTCCATCTGCTCGCGCCAGCGCTCCAGCATCACCCCCGGCGAGGTGTCGCCCGACGTGGACATGGCCATGGCAGCGGCTCGGGTCTTGTTGGCAACGTCCTCGGCCAAGGTATCCAGCGTGGTACGCCCCAGGCTCAAGCCGGCATTCAGCGCGGACTCCACCCGCACATCGAACCAACTTTCAATCGACCGAGACACAAACTGGTAGGAAACGGTGTAAATCAGCACCCCAGGCACCAGCCCCACCACGCCAAAAATGGCGGCCAACTTCAAAAGCAATCGACTGCCGAATTTGCGCAGGCGCAAACGTCGCCACAAGCGGACGATCAACCACAGAATAACCACCAACAACAGACCGGCCACCGCCAGGTTGATGGCAAAAAGCACGCTGTAGTTGTTTTCGTAGAGCTCGCGGTTGTCGGTTGCCAGTGTGAGCAGGTAGAGCAGCACCAAACCCATGCCCGACATCAGCAACAGGCCCAAGCCCAGGGCCCATCGTATCGACGGACGTTCGGTCCAGCGGCCAACGGGTGTCATGCGTCAGGGGCCTTTGCCGTAGCTGAGGGTTTCGTTCAGGGCGGGCAAGGGCAGCACCTTTTCGAAAGCCAGGTTCCAGTCGGGCAAGTTGGCAACACCCATTTGAAAAGGTCTGGGCAACTGCGAATAGTCAAGGCGAAAGGCAAATCGCACAAATTGGCCGTCTTCGTTGTTCAGCTTTGGGGAGGCCGACACCTTCCAATCGTTGAGCCGCAGCACGCTGCGCATGGCGTCGCTCAAGGAATCGTAGTTTTGGTGCAGCGCAAATCGAGAGGTGGAACCATCTTCCCCCACGCTCAGGCGCCAATGCCTGGTCAGTGGTTGGTAAGCCAATCGCACCGCTCGCGTGGCAATGGCTACGTCTTTGTCCCACCAATACCAACGGGGCTGCACCACCTCGGCCTGCCAAACGAACAGCAACGGAATGCCTTTGGCCAACGCGTCCTCGACCGCTTCACTCAATTGCAGTGGCAAGCGGGCCGACAAAAACAAACCATCTTTGCTGCGCGTCACCGCAACCAAAAACGGCTCGGCCTCGTCGCCGTCGGCCAACGCGGGGCCGGCCCATACCGCTGCTGCAACAAGGATTGCGCACCAACGGCTTGCGGCTCGGCGCCATCTACACAGCAACGCTGCGGCATCAACAAACAAATCAAAACTCCTGTGTTTTTTGAAGCAAGCCATAAAAGAAGCCGTCGCCTGCTGCCAGCAGACCGGCACGCGCGCCCCAAGACTCTGCGCCCACGGGATTGGATTGTGTGACCAAACTGGGATTTTCGGTGGACTTGCCCGGCAACAAATGACCGGGCGCAGGCAAAGAGTTGGCCTGGGGTTGCTGCGCCAAAAACCATTGCATTTGCGAAGCACCCTCGGCTTTGAACAGCGAGCAGGTGCAGTAAAGCAAACACCCCCCGGGTTTGAGCAAAGGCCACAACGCCAACAACAACCTGCGTTGCTGCTGCACCAGTTGTTCGACGTCGGTGGGGCGGCGCAACCACCGCACGTCGGGGTGGCGGCGCACAATGCCAGACGCGGTGCATGGCGCGTCCAGCAAGATCGCGTCGTACTGCACACCGTCCCACCATTGTTCGGGCTTTCCTGCGTCGGCGGTGGTCACCTGGGCTTGCAGTCCCAAACGCTGCAGGTTTTGGTGGATGCGTTTGCTGCGCTCGGCATCCACCTCCAGCGCGTGCACATGCGCGCCCAACTCAATCAGGTGGGCGGTTTTGCCCCCAGGTGCAGCGCAGGCGTCGAGCACCCGCGCTTGGGCTGGCAATGGCCCAGCCTGCAACAGCAAAGGCGCAGCCAACTGGGCGGCAGCGTCTTGAACCGAGCAATGGCCGTCGAACCAACCGGGCAGCTGCTCAACTGGCACAGCCTGCCTGAGTTCAATCGCGTTTGCGCCCAACAAAACTGCATCGATTCCAGCACCCTTTAATGCACCCAGGTAAGCCTGGGGCTCCACTTTTTGGCGATTGACCCGCAAAGTCATGGGGGCTGCTTGCTGGTTGCGCTCAAGCAAGGCCTGCCAGTGGTGGGGGTGGTCGCGGCGCAGGCGCTGCACCCACCAAAATGGGTGGTTCCAGCGGGCCACGGCATCGCTTTTTGATTGTTCAAGCAACGATTGCGCTTCGCGCGTGTACCGGCGCAAACAAGCGTTCACAAAACCAACCGCGCCCCGCGGCGCTTTCAGCACCGTCAGTGCGTTGACTGCTTGGTTGACCACGGTGTGCACGTCGTAGACCACGCCATCGGTTTGCTGCGCTTCAGGCAACAACAAGGTCAATGCAAGCCCGAGCAATGCACGCACCAAGGGTTTGGGCGATTGGTCGGCCAACAACCCTGTCAACACCGTGGCTTGCCCCCAGTGCCGCAGGGCGTAGAACACCAAAGCCTGCACACCGGGGCGCACCCCCGGCGGCACGGACAACAGCGCGTCACCCAACGACCGCCCCTGCTCAACGGCCTGCACTACGCGCGCCGCATGGGCCAATTGCTCCGACAAAGCCACGGGTGTAGTCATACGCTCAACTGTAATGGAACGCCCAAGAAAAACCCCCGGCGGTGCAAGACCAGCCGGGGGACGGTTCAACCAACGCTGGGCCGTTTAATCGGCGGCTGGGACTTCGCTGGCTTCGGCCTGATCGGCTGCCAACGAAGCCGCATCGGCTTCAGCAATCGCACGGCGTTCTTCGTCGTCCATGCGCTCTTTCACACGGCGTGCGTCGTGGAAGGCCATGCCGGTACCGGCCGGGATCAAACGACCCACGATCACGTTTTCCTTCAATCCACGCAGTTCGTCACGCTTGCCCATGATGGCCGCTTCGGTCAGCACACGGGTGGTTTCCTGGAAGGAAGCGGCCGAGATAAACGAATCGGTGGACAAGGACGCCTTGGTGATGCCCAGCAGGATATTGCTGTAAGTGGCCGGCACCTTGCCCTCGGCACGCAACGCGTCGTTGGTGTTGAGGATTTCGGAACGCTCCACCTGTTCACCGTTGATGTAGCTGGAATCGCCCGCGTTTTCAACCACCACGCGACGCAACATCTGGCGCACGATCACTTCAATGTGCTTGTCGTTGATCTTCACGCCCTGGAGTCGGTACACGTCCTGCACCTCGTCCACGATGTAGCGGGCCAACTCTTCCATGCCCAGCAGGCGCAGAATGTCTTGCGGATCGGCCGGGCCGTCCACAATGCTCTCGCCCTTGTTGACCACCTGGCCTTCGTGCACCAAGATGTTCTTTTCCTTGGGGATGAGCTCGTCCCACACCTTGCCATCCGGGTCGGTGATCTGCAAGCGCACCTTGCCTTTGGTTTCTTTGCCGAACGACACGGTGCCGGTGATTTCGGCCAGCATGCCTTTGTCTTTGGGGCTGCGGGCTTCGAACAGCTCGGCCACGCGGGGCAAACCGCCGGTGATGTCTCGGGTCTTCTGACCTTCGACCGGGATGCGGGCCAGCACCTCGCCGGGGCCCACGTCTTGCCCGTCGCGCACCTGAATCAGCGCACCCACCTGGAAGCCAATGGTCACCGAATGGTCGGTGCCCGGGATCTTCACCTCGTTGCCTTGCGCGTCGATCAGTTTGACCTGCGGGCGCACCACCTTGGCAGCGCCACGGCGCTTCGGATCGATCACCACCAGGGTGCTCAAACCGGTCACGTCGTCGACCTGCTTGGCCACGGTGAGGCCCTCTTCCACGTTCTCGAACTTGGCCACACCGGCGAATTCGGTGATGATGGGGCGGGTCAACGGGTCCCAGTTCGCCAAGTTGGTGCCAGCTTTGATGCTCTGGTCGGCCTTGACGGTCAAGGTCGCGCCGTAAGGCACCTTGTGGCGCTCACGCTCGCGGCCGTGTTCGTCCTGGATGATGATTTCGCCGGAACGCGCAATCACCACCAGCTCGCCCTTGGTGTTGGTCACATAACGCATGGTCGCGTTGAACGCAATAATGCCGTTGGACTTCGCTTCCACGCTGGAGGCCACCGCTGCACGCGAGGCCGCACCCCCGATGTGGAAGGTACGCATGGTCAGCTGGGTGCCTGGTTCACCAATGGACTGCGCCGCAATCACGCCCACGGCTTCACCGATGTTCACCGACCCACCGCGGCCCAAGTCACGGCCATAGCACTTGGAACACAGGCCAAAACGGGTTTCGCAAGTCAGCGCAGTGCGCACACGCACCTCGTCCACGCCCACCGACTCCAGCAACTCCACCGCATCTTCGTCGAGCATTTGGCCCGCGGGAATCAGCGTGTCGCGGGTCTCTGGGTGAATCACCTCTTCAGCCGTGGTGCGACCCAAAATACGGTCGCGCAGCGATTCGATCACCTCGCCGCCCTCCACAATGGCGCGCATCAGCGTGCCGTTGGAAGTGCCGCAATCCTCTTCCGTGACCACCAAATCTTGGGTCACGTCCACCAAACGGCGGGTCAGATAGCCGGAGTTCGCGGTCTTCAACGCCGTGTCGGCCAAGCCCTTGCGGGCGCCGTGCGTGGAGATGAAGTACTGCAATACGTTCAGACCTTCACGGAAGTTCGCCGTGATCGGGGTCTCAATGATCGAGCCGTCTGGCTTGGCCATCAGGCCGCGCATACCGGACAACTGGCGAATCTGCGCTGCTGAACCCCGAGCACCCGAGTCGGCCATCATGTAGATGGAGTTGAACGACTCCTGGTCCACTTCCTTGCCGTGGCGGTCGATGGTTTTTTCCTTGCGCAGGTTGTCCATCATGACTTTGGAGATGTCGTCACCGGCCTTGCCCCAGATGTCCACCACCTTGTTGTAGCGTTCGCCTGCGGTCACCAGGCCCGAAGCGTATTGCTGGGCAATCTCTTTGACCTCGGCTTCGGCACGCGTGATGATTTTGGACTTGTCGGCCGGAACCAGCATGTCGTCAATCGCGATGGAGATGCCCGCGCGCGTGGCCAAACGGAAGCCGTTTTGCAACAGCTTGTCGGCAAACACCACGGTATCCTTCAGGCCGCATTTGCGGAACGAGGTGTTGATCAGCCGGGAAATTTCCTTCTTCTTGAGGGCCTTGTTCAGGTTCTCAAACGCCAGGCCTTTGGGCAAAATTTCCGACAGCAAAGCACGGCCCACGGTGGTGTCGACCACCTTGGTCACGGGCGCAAATTCACCGCTGTCCTTGTCCTTGACGAACTCGGTCAGGCGCACGCTGATCTTGGCGGTCAGTTCCACCACACCCGCGTCCAGGGCGCGCTGCACCTCCATCACGTCGGCAAACACCATGCCTTCGCCTTTGCCGTTGATGCGTTCGCGGGTGGTGTAGTACAGACCCAGCACCACGTCTTGCGAAGGCACGATCGACGGTTCGCCGTTGGCCGGGAACAGCACGTTGTTGGAGGCCAGCATCAGCGTGCGGGCTTCCATTTGGGCTTCCACCGACAAAGGCACGTGAACGGCCATCTGGTCACCGTCAAAGTCGGCGTTGAAGGCCGAACAGACGAGCGGGTGCAACTGGATGGCTTTGCCTTCGATCAGGATGGGCTCAAACGCCTGAATGCCCAGGCGGTGCAGCGTGGGCGCACGGTTGAGCAGCACCGGATGTTCGCGGATCACCTCTTCCAGAATGTCCCACACCACGGGCGTACCGGCTTCCACTTCCTTCTTGGCCGCCTTGATGGTGGTGGCAATACCCATTTGTTCCAAACGGGCGAAGATGAAGGGCTTGAACAGCTCCAGAGCCATCAACTTGGGCAAACCGCACTGGTGCAGTTTGAGGGTCGGGCCCACGGTAATAACGGAACGGCCCGAGTAGTCCACCCGCTTGCCCAGCAAGTTTTGGCGGAAACGGCCGCTCTTGCCCTTGATCATGTCGGCCAGCGACTTGAGGGCACGCTTGTTGGCACCGGTCATGGCTTTGCCGCGGCGGCCGTTGTCCAGCAAGCTGTCCACGGCTTCTTGCAACATGCGCTTTTCGTTGCGCGCAATGATTTCCGGTGCCTTCAACTCCAGCAAACGGCGCAAACGGCTGTTGCGGTTGATGACGCGACGGTAGAGGTCGTTCAGGTCAGAGGTCGCGAAGCGGCCGCCGTCGAGGGGCACCAGCGGACGCAGGTCCGGCGGCAGCACAGGCAACACCTCCAGCACCATCCACTCGGGCTTGATGCCGGACTTCTTGAACGCTTCCAACACCTTCAGGCGCTTGGCGTTCTTCTTGACTTTCAGTTCAGAACCGGTCAAGTCACCGCGCAGGCGTTCGATCTCGCTGTCGATGTCGATCGACTCCAGCAAGTCCTTGATGCCTTCAGCACCCATCTTGGCAATGAACTCGTCGCCGTATTCCTTGACCTTGGCGTCATAGTCGTCCTCGGTCATGATGCCGAATTTCTTCAGCGGAGTCATGCCGGGATCGACCACCACATAGGCTTCAAAGTACAGCACACGTTCGATGTCGCGCAACGTCATGTCGAGGACCAAGCCCAAACGGCTGGGCAACGACTTCAAAAACCAAATGTGGGCGCAGGGCGCGGCCAGGTCGATGTGGCCCATGCGCTCGCGGCGCACCTTGGTTTGCGTGACTTCAACGCCGCACTTCTCGCAAATGACACCGCGGTGCTTCAAGCGCTTGTACTTGCCGCACAGACATTCGTAGTCTTTGATCGGGCCAAAAATCTTGGCGCAAAACAGACCATCGCGCTCGGGCTTGAAGGTGCGGTAGTTGATGGTTTCCGGCTTTTTGACTTCACCGAAGGACCAGGAGCGGATTTTTTCCGGCGAAGCCAGGCCGATGCGGATCGCATCGAAATGCTCGTCGGGGGTGAACTGCTTGAACAGGTCGAGCAAGGATTTCATGGGTGTTTTCCTTTACTTCAGTGAATCAGGAGCGTTCCAGCTCAATGTCAATACCGAGCGAGCGGATTTCCTTGACCAGCACGTTGAACGACTCGGGCATGCCCGCATCGATCGCGTGTTCGCCTTTGACGATGGACTCGTACACCTTGGTGCGGCCCTGCACGTCGTCGGACTTGACGGTGAGCATTTCCTGCAAGATGTAAGAGGCGCCATAGGCTTCCAGCGCCCACACTTCCATCTCACCGAAACGCTGACCACCGAACTGCGCCTTGCCCCCCAGCGGCTGCTGGGTCACAAGCGAGTACGGGCCGGTGGAGCGGGCGTGCATCTTGTCGTCGACCAAGTGGTGCAGCTTGAGGTAGTGCATGTAACCCACAGTGGTCACGCGCTCAAATGCGTCGCCGGTGCGACCGTCGTACAGCTGAGCTTGGGTGCGGGTCGGCGTCAGGCCTTTGGCCTTGGCAATGTCATCTGGGTAGGCCAGCTTGAGCATGTCGCTGATTTCCTGCTCGGAAGCCCCATCGAAGACCGGCGATGCGAAGGGCACCCCTTTGGTCAACTCTTGGGCCATAGAGCGGATTTCACCGTCAGACAGATCGTTCAGGTTTTCCTTGCGGCCCGTGCCGTTGTAGATCTGGTCCATGAACTGGCGGATCTCGGCGGTGGCGGCTTCTCGCTGCAGCATGTCGCCAATGCGCTGGCCCAAGCCTTTGCCGGCCCAGCCCAAATGCACCTCCAGCACCTGACCAATGTTCATCCGCGAAGGCACGCCCAGCGGGTTGAGCACAATGTCGACCGGTGTGCCGTCGGCCATGTAAGGCATGTCTTCCACGGGGGTGATCTTGGAGACCACACCCTTGTTGCCGTGCCGGCCGGCCATTTTGTCGCCCGGCTGCAAGCGGCGCTTGACAGCCAAGTAGACCTTGACCATTTTCAAAACGCCTGCGGGCAGCTCGTCGCCTTGGGTCAGCTTTTTGCGCTTTTCTTCAAACGCCAGATCGAAGCTGTGGCGGGTTTGCTCCATCGCGTTTTTGATGGACTCCAACTGCGCAGCCACGGCCTCGTCGGCGGGACGAATGTCGAACCAGTGGAACTTTTCCACTTCAGCCAGGTAAGCCTTGTCGATGGTGGCGCCTTTGGACAGCTTTTTGGGGCCGCCATTGGCCACTTTGCCCAACAGCAGTTTTTCGATACGGTCGAACGCATCGGCTTCCACAATACGGAGCTGGTCGTTCAGGTCCAGGCGGAAACGCTTGAGCTCATCGTCGATGATCTGCTGGGCGCGCTTGTCACGCTGGATGCCTTCGCGGGTGAACACCTGCACGTCAATCACAGTGCCCTGCGAGCCCTGGTCCACGCGCAACGAGGTGTCTTTCACATCGCTGGCCTTCTCACCAAAAATGGCGCGCAACAGCTTCTCTTCCGGTGTCAGCGTGGTCTCGCCTTTGGGCGTGACCTTGCCCACCAGCACATCGCCGGGCAGCACTTCGGCGCCCACGTAGATGATGCCGGAATCGTCCAGGCGGTTGAGCTGCTGCTCGGCCAGGTTTGGAATGTCGCGGGTGATTTCTTCGGCGCCCAACTTGGTGTCACGCGCCATCACCACCAGCTCTTCGATGTGGATGCTGGTGTAGCGGTCTTCGGCCACCACGCGCTCGCTGATCAAAATCGAGTCTTCGAAGTTGTAGCCGTTCCAGGGCATGAAAGCGATCAGCATGTTCTGGCCGATCGAGATTTCACCCAAATCGGTCGAAGCGCCGTCAGCGATCACATCGCCCTTGGCCAGCTTGTCGCCCTTCTTGACGATGG
>JBDKEX010000269.1:0-5055 GCA_039798985.1 Pseudomonadota bacterium
GCCTTCGACAGGCCACCGGGCAAGGTTTGAAATGCCGCCGTGGCCATGTTGAACAGCAGCTCACGCAAATGTGCACAACCTTGTACGCCACCCAAGTGTTTTTCGATAGCCTGGCGCCAACCCGACCCCATGGCAACCCCCACCATGTGTTGCATGGCCGGCATGGTACGGGGGCAGGCGCCGTGCGGCACATCGTCCATGGCCACCGCAATTTCTTGCACCACCATCTGTTGGTTGATGGTCACGCGTATGACCATGCCGTGTATGGTTTCGCCCGGCGCCCAGGTGCGTTCATTGGGAATGACCAATTCATGGGCCTTGGAATCGTGCAACTCACCCTCTATGTCCCACAAGCCGTCGTCGCGCCGGTAGCCGCGAAATGTGACTTTGCGAGTGTGCGCCAATTGGCGGGTTGAAGGCGGGGGCAATGGCAAGAGAAAACTCCAACAAACAAAGTCAATGGCCGGGCGCTGCCGGCACGGTCAAACCCGCCCGCATTTGCCCTATTTGGGCGTGCAGGGCAGCGGCCCACTCGCGCCGTTCGCGTTCTGCGGCGGTGTGGGGTGCCTCGCAGTGCAACGCCGCTTGCAGGTGGCGGGCCCGCAAAGTGCGCCACAACGAAGCAACCAAAGTGTCTTGGCCCACGTACAGGGGCGCAGCGTGCGCGTGGCCGGTAACGGCATGGCGGTAAGCCAAAGCCATGGGCTGCACGGGTTGGCAGGTGACCACTGCGGCTTGCAACAAGTTGGCGTGGAAAGGCAAAACGGCGCTGCCGTCGCTGGTGGTGCCCTCAGGAAACACCGCCAACACTTCGCCAGCCTCCAGTCGCTCGGCCAAATGGGCCACCACGCGCATGGCATCGCGGGGGCGTTCACGTTCAATGAAAACCGTGCCTGCGCCAGCTGCCAGCATGCCTACCACGGGCCACTTTTTGACGTCGGCTTTGGAAACAAAACGGCAGGGGCGCACGGCGTTGAGCACCAAAATGTCCAACCACGAGAGGTGATTGCACACCACCAGCAAGGGCCCTTGCGGGGCCGGTTCACCCCTCACGTCCAACGCCACGCCCATATGCCCAAGAACGCGCCGCGACCACGCCTGCACTTCGGTTTGGCGCCGCACCTCGCTCCAGGCCCCAAATTGGGTGCGAATGACCCACAAGCCCCGCACCAGTTCGCCGAGCACACGCAGCAGCCGCCATGAGGCGACCTCAACGCCGACGGTCGGCCGATGCATCGAACGCAATTTGACCACCCACCAAAGTGGCGCGAACCGACACCGGCATTTCGTGCCCTGCGAATGGGGTGTGTTTGCCCTGGCTGCGCATTGCGGATTCTTCTACGCGCCAATGGGCGTGCGGGTCAAACACGCACAAATCGGCCACGCCACCTTCCACCACGCGGCCTACACTGGCCTGCAAGGTGCCCAGGCTGCGGCCCAGCACGGCCGCCGGCCCCGAGGTCAGGGCAGACAAGGTGCGCTGCAGCGGCACCTGGTCTTGTTCAGCCCACTTCAAGGCCAGCCCCAGCAGCAACTCCACCGCAGTGGCGCCGGGTTCGGCCTCGGCAAAAGGCAGGGTTTTGGCGTCGGCCTCCACGGGGTTGTGGTCCGACACCAGGGCGTCAATCGTTCCGTCGGCCAAACCTTGGCGCAAAGCGGTGCGGTCGCGCTGCTGGCGCACGGGCGGTTGCAGGCGCAGGCGGCTGTCGTAGTAGCCAATGTCAACATCGGTCAGGTGAAGGTTGTGCACACTCACATCGCAGGTCACAGGCAAGCCTTCTGCTTTGGCGGCGCGCACCAGCTCCAACCCGGCCGCGCTGCTGATGCGGCAGAGGTGCAAATGCACGGTCTCTACGGCCCCCTTGGCAACGCCGCGCAGCAGCTCAAAAACGGTTTGCAACGCTATCACTTCAGCGGCAACAGGAATGCCCGCCAAACCCATGCGTGTGGCAAGTGGGCCGCTGGCCACAACGCCTTTGCCCAACCAGAAATCTTGGGGGCGCAACCACACGCTGTACCCAAAGGTGGCCGCGTATTGCAGAGCGCGCTGCAGCACCTGTGTGTTGACGATGGGCACTTCGGCTTGACCAAATCCCACGCAGCCCGCCTCGGTCAGCTCGACCATTTCGGTCAGCACTTCACCCTTCAAACCGCGGGTCAAGGCACCCAATGGAAACACGCGCGCTTGGTGCAGCTTTTCGGCGCGAAACTTGAGCATGTCCACCAAGCCCGGTTCGTCCAGCACCGGTTCGGTGTCGGGCGGGCACACCAGGCTGGTCACGCCACCGGCCACGGCTGCCGCCATTTCGCTTTCCAGCATGCCGGCGTGCTCTTGGCCCGGCTCGCGCAGTCTCATGGACAAGTCCACCAAACCCGGCACCACGATGCAGCCCGTGGCGTCGATGGTTCGGCTGGGAATGAAATCGGCGGGCACTTTGCCAATACCAATGATGCGGCCGGCCGCAATGGCCAGGTTCACCACCCGGTCGGTCTGGCTCGCGGGGTCAATCAGGCGGCCGTTCTGGATCAGAATTTTCATGTCGGCGTCCTCACGCCACGTTGCCGGCCACAATGCCCATCACTGCCATGCGCACGGCAATGCCAAAGGTCACCTGGGGCAACACCACGCTTTGCTGGCCGTCCACCACCTGCGAGTCAATTTCCACACCCCGGTTGATGGGGCCTGGGTGCATGACAATGGCATTGGGTTTGGCCCAGCGCATGCGCTCGGGCGTCACGCCAAAGCTCTTGAAATACTCTTGGCTGGACGGCAACAACGCACCACTCATGCGTTCGTTCTGCAAGCGCAAGGTGATGACCACATCGCAGTCCTTGATCCCTTCTTCGAGTGTGTGGCAGACACGAACGCCCATTTGGGCAAAGTCGCTGGGCACAAGTGTGCGGGGGCCCACCACGCGCACGTCAGGGCAGCCCAGGGTGGTCAGCGCGTGAATGTCGGACCGCGCCACGCGGGAGTGCAACACGTCGCCCACAATGGCGACCGAGAGGTTGGTGAAGTCCTTTTTGTAGTGCCGTATGGTGTACATGTCCAGCAGGCCCTGGGTGGGGTGCGCGTGGCGGCCGTCGCCCGCGTTGACCACGTGCACGTGCGGGGCCACGTGCTGAGAAATCAGGTACGGTGCGCCGCTCTCGCTGTGCCGCACCACAAAAATATCGGCGGCCATGGCGCTCAGGTTGGCAATCGTGTCCAGCAGGCTTTCACCCTTGGAGGCCGAACTGCGCGCAATGTCCAGCGTGTACACATCGGCCGAAAGCCGGGTAGCGGCAATGTCAAAGGTGGTGCGGGTGCGGGTGCTGTTTTCAAAAAACAGGTTGAAGACGCTTTTGCCGCGCAGCAGCGGCACCTTTTTCACCTCGCGGTCGCTGACGCTGACAAAATTGGCAGCCGTGTCCAAAATTTGGTTGAGGATGGCCTTGGGCAGCCCTTCGGTCGAGAGCAGGTGAATCAGCTCACCGTTTTTGTTGAGTTGTGGGTTTTTCATGGGGTCAAGCCTTCCCCTGGGCAATGGTTTTGTCCTCTATGAGGAAACGCAATTCACCTTGCTCGTTTTGTGCCAGCTCAAACGATTGGCTGGCCGGCAGCGTGAGGCGCACGGCCGCAAAAGTGGCTTCGATGGGGAGTTCGCGCCCGGCGCGGTCCACCAACACGGCCAGCTGCACACTGGCAGGGCGGCCATAGTCGAACAGCTCATTCAGCACAGCGCGCAGGGTGCGCCCGGTGTAGAGCACATCGTCCACCAGCAACACATGCACGCCGCTCACATCAAACGGAAGGCGGGTTTGCTGGGCGCTGGTGCTCAAACCGCGTTGTTTGTAATCGTCGCGGTGCATGGCAGACGAAATCACACCGGCTTCGCCGGGCAGGTTCAAGTCGCGCTGCAAGCGTTCGGCCAACCAAGCGCCGCCCGAAGTTACGCCCACCAAGCGCACAGGTGCGGGGGCCATGGCCACAAGCCCTTTTACGCCACGAAGCAGCTCGGCATACAGGGCCGGAGCATCCAAGGTCAACGCGCTCAAGGCAAACTCCTCAAAAATTGTTCCAGAATGATGCATGCTGACGCAGCATCGGCGTCTTTTGCGCCCAGGCTGTGTGCTTCGGTGGTGCTGTAGCGCTCGTCGACCAAGTGCACCGGCAAGCCGTAGCGGCCGTGCAGCTGGCGGGCAAATTTTTGAGCGCGCTGAGTGTTTTCGTGCGGCGCACCGTCGGGGTGAGTGGGTATACCCACCACCAAAGCATCGGGCTGCCACTCCTTGATGCGGGCGGTTATCAAGGCAAAACGGGCGTCACCTTCGGCTGCTATGGTGCTTTGCGGGGTGGCGGTGCGGGTCAAAACATTGCCACTGGCCACGCCGGTGCGCTTGACCCCGTAGTCAAACGCCAAAAAGGTTTGCTGCCCCCCAGGCAGGGTGGTTGCGGTCATGCATGCCCCGAACCGGGCGCCAACATCCACGGTTGCAAGCCCAGCAACGCCATGGCTTTTTCGTAGCGTTGCTCCACCGGGGTGTCAAAAATTACGGCGGCATCGGCCTCTACGGTAAGCCAGCTGTTCTCGGTGATTTCGGACTCCAGCTGCCCTTCGCCCCAAGAGGCGTAGCCCAGGGTCAACAGCACCTTGCGCGGCCCCGCCCCCGACGACATGGCCTCCAGCACATCACGCGAGGTGGTCATTTCCAGGCCATGGCCCACGCGCAGGGTGGATGCGTAGGCCGAGCCATGTGAGGTGGCCGCACCTGCTGAATCAGCATCGTCTGTAGCGTCCGAGTCCTTTGTTTCTTCGGCGCCATGGCCCACGTCCAAGCCCGACAACGCCTCTCGAATCGCCCGCGCCACGCCAGGCGGCGTTTCGTCAACGCCCACTGCGGTGGCCTCGCCAATGGACTCGTGCAGCACAAAGCCGCGCTCCGGCTGCAACGGCCCGCCCTGAAACACCGGCAAAGTGGCAAGTTCCGACCGCCGCAAAGGCATCTCCACCTTGTCAAACAGGTCTTGCACCGTGATGTCGCTGGGCTTGTTGATGATCAGGCCCAGAGCGC
>JBDKEX010000270.1:0-5727 GCA_039798985.1 Pseudomonadota bacterium
AAAAATCAAAGCCGATGTGTTTGGCCACCAAGGTGTGCTGGCGCAAGGCAGCTTGAAGGTGGGCGACGCGGTGAAGGCGCAGGTCAACACCGCGCAGCGCGCCGCCACCATGCGCAACCACTCGGTCACGCACATCATGCACAAGGCGCTGCGCGAGGTGCTGGGCGGCCACGTGCAGCAAAAGGGTTCGCTGGTGAACGCCGAGCGCACCCGGTTTGACTTCACCCACAACGCACCGGTCACAGACGATGAGATTCGCCGGATTGAAGCGATTGTGAACACCGAAATCTTGGCCAACGCCGTGGCCCAGGCCCGAGTGATGGATATTGAAAGTGCGCAAAAGACCGGCGCCATGATGTTGTTTGGCGAAAAGTACGGCGACACCGTGCGTGTGCTGGACATAGGTTCCAGCCGCGAGCTCTGCGGCGGTACGCACGTCAAGGCCACGGGTGATATTGGCCTGTTCAAGGTGGTTGCTGAAGGCGGCGTGGCCGCTGGCGTACGGCGGATTGAGGCCGTGACGGGTGAGGGCGCTTTGGCCTACCTGCAACAGCTTGAAAGCACGGTGGCCGAAGCCGCAGGCGCTCTCAAGGCCCCTGTTGCCGAGTTGACCCACCGCATAGGCTCGGCGCTGGACCAGATCAAATCGCTGGAAAAAGAAGTTGCGGCTTTGAAGGGCAAATTGGCGTCGGCCCAGGGCGACGAGCTGTTGACTCAGGCCGTGGATGTGGCACGCAAAGACGGCTCCAGCATCAAGGTGTTGGCAGCCGTGCTGCAAGGCGCCGACGCCAAGGTGCTGCGTGACACCATGGACAAACTCAAAGACAAACTCAAAACCGCTGCCATTGTTTTGGCAGCTGTGGATGGCAGCAAGGTGCAGTTGGCCGCCGGTGTGACGGCAGACAGTTGCGCCCAGGTGAAGGCCGGTGAGCTGGTCAACTTCGTGGCCCAGCAAGTGGGCGGCAAGGGCGGCGGCAAGCCTGACATGGCCATGGCCGGTGGCACCGATGCCTCGGGCCTGTCCGGGGCATTGGCAAGTGTTCAAGCTTGGGTCGCAGAGCGCGTGTAACCACGACCCAAGAAACAGCGTTGTTTTGGCAAAAAGGCACCGAAAGGTGCCTTTTTTGTATACAAACTGTGCATGCGCTTATGATGGGGGCCAAACTCCGCCAGGCCGCCTCAATGAACGTTTCATCTCCCTCTTCGCCCGAAAACGTGGCAGACGCTCATTCCGAACATCCTGCAGGCGCCCACTCGGCCGAATCGAGGCGACGTGGGTGGCCGATTAGGCTCTCAATGGCCTCTGTCGTCGTTGTTTGCATGCTGTTGCTGTCGGTGGTGGTGGTGAGTCTGGGGTGGCGCGGCGCGCGCCAGACCATGCTGGACACCGCAGGTCGCACCGCCAATGACGCCGCCGCCTTGATCACCGAAAAATCCCAGCGCATGCTGGAGCCGGCCCAGGCCACTTTGCGGCAATTGGCTTCCGATCCCCTGGCCAGTGCGGCAAACACCGCGCAGCGTTTGTCCAGGCTGCGCGTGCTTGCGGACGAAATCACGGCCAACGAAATGGTCTCTTCCATTTTTGTGGGTTACGCATCGGGGGATTTTTTGCTGGTTCGACCCTTGGACAAGGAGGCCACACGCCAGCGGTTTGAACCCCCGAGCAGCGCCAATTTTGTGGTCCAAACCGTAGAGACATTGCCCAACGGCCAACGGCAGGGGGCCTGGTTGTTTTATGACGCCGAATACCACCTTTTGGAGCGGCGCGCCAAACCCGATTACACCTTCGATCCCCGTACCCGTCCGTGGTACAAAGCTTCGAACAACACCTCCGCTTCGGTGTTGTCAGCGCCCTATGTGTTTTTCACCACGCAACAACTGGGAGTCACGCTCAGCCAAATCAGCCACGACCAGAACGCCGTGTTTGGTATCGACGTGGTGCTGGACGACTTGGCTGAAAGCTTGTCGGGTTTGAAGTTCACCGAACGCACTGAATTGGCTTTGGTGGACCCCAACGGCAAGGTGCTGGCCTACCCAGACATGTCGCGCGTGCTGCAGCAGGTTGACAAAACTTTCGAGTTCCGCTCGATTGTGGATTTGGGGGTGGCGCCCCTGATTGCATTGGAAGCCCAAAAACCCCCGGTCGGCCAGGCCGTGGCGCTGGAGGTGGCGGGCGAGGATTGGTTGGGAATCGTTCAACCCTACCCTGTTTGGGCCGGCCAAGATATCCACTTGGTCATAGCTGCACCTGAAAACGAGCTGCTGGGCGATTTGCGCGAAAAACGCATGCGCTTGGTGTTCATGATTTTTGCTGCCATTTTGGGCTTGTTGCCGCTGGGGTGGCTGTCGGGGCAAATGATAGGCCGCAGCGTGGCCCGTTTGACCCTGCAGGCCGAGCGCATGGGGCGGTTTGATTTCAGCACCCACGCCTCCAAACCTTCCTTGGTCAAAGAAGTCAACGAGCTCACAGCGGTGATGGACGAGTTGGGCGGCACGATTCAGACCTTTCTTGAAATCAGCCAGACCATGGCCACCGAACCCAGGGTTGACCTGATGCTCAACCAGGTGCTCACCCGCATGGTCAGCGCGACCCGTTGCTCAGGGGGCGTGGTTTATTTGTGGGATGCCAAGGCCAACCACATGCAAATCGCTTGCCGCACTGGCACCCTGGTGGGGCATGAGGTGGCGGAAATTCCGCACACGCCCATTGCCCAGGGTATTTTGATCGAGCCTTTGATGGCACCCGCCGGCCTTGCCACCGAGAAAAAGCAACAGGAAATGCGCATAGAGCTTCGTGGCCGGGGCGGCCAGTTGCAGGGCCTGGTGGTGTTGCAATCGGCACAAGACCGGGAACACACCGAAGCCGCGTTTCTGGACTTTTCACGCAAATTGTCGGGCATGCTGGCTGTTTCCATCGAGACCCGGCAACTCATTGAATCGCAAAAGAACCTGCTGGACGCTGTGATCCGCCTGATGGCAGACGCAATTGATGCCAAGAGCCCTTACACGGGCGGGCATTGCGAGCGAGTCCCTGAACTGGCCACCATGCTGGCGGACCGCATGAGTGCGGACACCGACGGGCCGTTCCGCGACTTCAGCATGACGGAAGACCAGCGGTACGAGTTTTACCTGGGTGCCTGGTTGCACGATTGCGGAAAAGTCACCAGCCCAGAGCACATTGTTGACAAGGCCACCAAGCTGGAAGTGATTTACAACCGCATTCACGAGGTTCGCACCCGCTTCGAAGTGCTGTGGCGCGATGCCGAGATAGAGCACCTGCGCCGTGTGGCGGGTGGCATGGACGAAGCCGCCTCCCATGCGATTTTTGCGGCCCGACAAGCCCAGTTGAGAGATGACTTTGCCTTTGTGGCCCAATGCAACGCGGGCGGCGAATTCATGGCAGACGCGTTGATTGAGCGCTTGCGCAGTATTTCAGGCCAAACCTGGTTGCGCCATTTTGACAACCGATTGGGGCTGTCGGGCGAAGAAAGCCGTCGTTTGACTGAGGGTGAGCCCGAACCGCCGGCTTTGCCGGTTCCGGAACCTTTGTTGGCCGACCGCCCCGACCACGTGGTGCCTTGGGGCGAGCGCCGCCCGGCGGTGGAAAAGAACGACCCGAACAACCGTTTTGGTTTTGACATGGTGCTGCCGCGTTACCAGCAAAACATGGGTGAGATTTACAACCTGTCCATCCGCCGCGGCACTCTGACAGACGAAGACCGCTTCAAAATCAACGACCACATTGTTCAAACACTCATCATGCTCAAGGGCCTGCCGTGGCCTCAGCAATTGGCCCGCGTGCCAGAAATTGCGGCCAACCACCATGAAAAAATGGACGGCAAGGGCTACCCCCGCCGGCTGCCGGGTGACCAACTCTCTGTTTCAGACCGGATCATGGCCCTCGCGGATATCTTTGAGGCTTTGACCGCAGGAGACCGTCCTTACAAAGCGCCCAAAACCCTGTCCGAATCGCTCAAGATCATGGCCTTTATGTGCAAAGACCAGCACATAGACACGGTGGTGTTCCGCTATTTCCTGCAAAGCGGGTTGTGGCAAGAGTTTGCGCAGCGATTCATGCGACCCGAACAAATAGATGCTGTGGACGTTGCTGCGATTGAACGGTTGTTGCCGCAGGAAGCCAGTGCCCAGTAAGGCCCTGCAGCTTGGTTTCAGGGCCAGTCCAGGGTTCTGGTGCTGGTAAAAACCCGTTCTTGGCCGGTGATGGGGTCGGTGAAGGCCACCTGCCGCGCCAACAAGCGCAGCGTTTGCGAAAAGTCCTCCACCTCGCCGGGTTGTCGCTTGACTGTGGGGTAAAACTGGTCGCCCACCAGCGGCAGGCCCAGCGCGTTCATGTGCACCCGCAATTGGTGCCGTTTGCCCGTGACCGGTTCCAGCTGGTAAAGCCCCCAAACACCGTGCTGGGCCAACAGTGAGATGCGGGTTTCGCTGTTGCACGCGAGGCCGTCCGCTGGCCGGGCTTCCCGCATGCGGTAGAAGGCGTTTTCATCTTCCAGCAGGTGGCTGCGGTGTACCGTGGGCAAGGGCAAGTCGGCGCGCAGGGCCCCAATTGCCTCGTAGGTCTTGTGCACACGGCGGTCGCGAAACAGGCCTTGGTAGGCATTTCGGTCTTGCGGCCTGACGCTGAACACCACCAAACCTGCGGTTTCGCGGTCAATACGGTGCAGCGGGCTGAGGTTGGGCAGTTGCAGCTCCTGCTTCAGCCGGACCAACAGCGTTTGTTGTACGTAGCGCCCACCGGGCGTCACCGGCAAAAAATGGGGTTTGTCAGCCACCACCAGATGTTCATCTTGGTGCACCACGTTCGCGTGGAATGGAATGTCGGGTTCTTGAGGCAAATCGCGCCAGTAATAAGCCCGCAACCCCCCCTGGTAAGGGGTGTGGCTGGGCAGCGCTTGCCCGTCGTCTCCCACCACCTGGTGCGCATCCAGCCGAGCCAGCCAACCCACTCTCGACACCACAGGCAGGCGTTCTGCCAGGTATTCGAGCAAGGTGGGCCAGGGCGGATTTTTCATGCGCGGCAAGGCCACGCAGCTGGGCGAAACACCCTGGCGCATGGGTATGGCTGGGTTTTTGCCCAAGCGGGTCATGCCTTCGCCTTTCAGCCAGCGGCCGCGTCGGCCTTGCGGGCCAGAATTCGCAGGTCGGGCCCCACCTGGGCAATGTCGGTGTAGACCCAATTCAGGGCTTGGGTCAGCTGATCAAAAGGCCCGATATGGGCCAACCCCGCGCCGGGGCCGAGCAGCTTGGGGGCGAGGTACAGCAGCAGTTCGTCCACCAGGTTTTCGCGCAAAAACGACCCATTGAGCTTGTGCCCAGCTTCCAGGTGCAGTTCGTTCACGCCGCGTTGCGCCAGGTCTTGCAACAGCCAGTTCAGGTCCACTTTGCCGCTGGGCGTTGCAGGGCAGTGCACCACGGTGCAGCCCTGGTTTGCCAACAAGACCGACTTGTCAGACGCCGCCGCAGAGGTGTAAATCCAGGCGGCTCCCGGTTCTTGCAAAATGCGCGCAGTGGGGGGCATGTCCAACCGAGAGTCCACCACCACACGCACCGGCTGCACAGGGGTTTCCACCAAACGCACGTCCAATCGCGGGTCGTCTTCCAACACGGTGCCAATGCCCGTGAGCAAAGCGCCTGCTCGTTTGCGCCAGGCGTGCCCATCGCGGCGGGCGGCTTCGCTGGTGATCCATTGGCTCTGGCCGTTGTGCA
>JBDKEX010000271.1:0-12397 GCA_039798985.1 Pseudomonadota bacterium
ACCGCCCCGACAATAACAACTGGTACCAAACTCCAAAGTTGCGCCAATTGCTTGATTCAGCTGGGCGCTCGGGGCATGCCTTGCTTTCGGCGCCCACGCTGGCCACCGGAAACGACACAGAAGCCCAGCTTTACCTCCATGTGGTGCCAGTCTACGAAGGCAATGCGCTGCCAGACGACTTGACCGAGCGCGACAACCAGCTGCTGGGGTGGGTGGTAGCAGAATTTTTTGCCAACGAGTGGATCAGCACCTACACGCACCGCATCCAAACCGATCTGGACCTGAATGTATTTGACATCAACGACGGCGAACCCGGCGTTGTGCTTTTCGACCGGGATGGACACCTCAAAGGCGTTTGGCCCCCAGAGGGTGCGGCGCAGGACATGCAAGCCCACATGTTCGAGCGCACCGAGTCCATCCGGGTGGGCGCAAGAACCTGGCGCGTCAATGTGGGCTCTACCCCGGCATTTGAATCCAAGCACACGGCCAGCGATGTTTATGTGTGGATTGTGGTGGGAGGCATTCTTGCCAGCGCTTTGTCTGCTGCGGCGCTTTGGCTGGTGCTAACGGACCACGCAAGGGCCGTTCGCAGCGTGGGGCGGCTGACCCGCGAGCTCGATCAGCTTTCGATGGTGGCGCGCCACACACAAAACGGCGCCATCATCACAGACGCCAACGACCAAATTGTTTGGGTCAACGATGCCTTTACCACTTTGACCGGTTATTCGGCCGAAGAGGCCAAGGGGCAAGCGCCGGGCCAATTGCTGGCCTCACCGCAAGCTGATGCTCAGGCAATCGCAAACATAAACGACGCCAAAGCCAAACGCATGGGCATTGCGCTTGAGGTTGTTAACCGCAACAAAGCGGGCCAGGACCACTGGATACGCCTTGAGTTGCGCCCGATGCGCGCTACCAGCGGTGAGTACATGGGCCATATTGAGCTCATGGTGGACATGGACGAGCAGCGAAAAAACGCCTTGGCCATGGCTGCGGCGCTGCGCGAAACCGACGCCCTCATGACCGCATTGAGCAGCCATGCCATCGTCTCAGAAACAGATGCAGAAGGCACCATTCTTCGGGTCAACGCCAAATTCACCGAAATCAGCGGCTACACCGACGACGAATTGTTTGGTCAGAATCACCGCATTCTCAGGTCGTCGATTCATCCAGCGGCTTTTTGGACCGACTTTTGGCACACCATTTCATCTGGCCGACCCTGGCGTGGAGAGGTGTGCAACCGCAACAAAAATGGCGAACTGTATTGGGTAGAAAGCCTGGTTGCCCCGATAACCAATGCAGAGGGCCGTGTTGAGCGTTATGTGTCAATACGTTTTGACATCACCGAGCGCAAAGCCCAAGAGTACACCTTGCGCACCCAGGAGGACCTTTTGCGGCGTATGGGAAAAATCGCCGGGGTGGGGTACTGGTTGGTCGATCAGCAAAAGCGCGAACTCGAGCTTTCTGAGGAAGCCCGCGTGATTTTTGAAGTTCCCAAAGACTTGATTCCATCGGTCGGGGAGCTCAAAAAACTTTACGAGCCCGCTTCCCAACTGTCGTTGTCGCAGGCCTGGAGACAATCGTTGTCGCACGGGCTCCCATTCGACTTGGAGCTGGAGCTGACCACCTATGGCGGTCAAAAGCGCTGGATCCGTCTGGCCGGCGAAGCCGAATTTGTAGAGGGCGAACCCACACGGGTCATGGGCGCAGTACAAGACATCACCGCCCGCGTCGAAGCCCAGCGCCGCATTGAAGAAAACGATCGCATTCTTCGAACCGCCATCGATACGCTGAATGAGGCTTTTGTTTTATACGACCCGCAAGACCGCCTGGTTTTTTGCAACGAGAAGTACCGGGACCTTTACCACCTGAGCCGCGACCTCATTGTTCCGGGAACCACCTTCGAACAAATTGTGCGCGACGGAGCGCACCGTGGCCAGTACCCGCAGGCCGTGGGGCGCGAAGAAGAATGGATTGCCGAACGCATTGCCCAGCACAACACCAACAACCTGGCCTTTGAACAACAGCAGATCGGCGGGCGCTGGATACGCGTGGTGGAATGCAAAACCATGGACGGCTACCACGTCGGGTTCCGCATTGACATCACGCCTCTGAAGAAAGCAGTTGAAGACGCCGAAGCAGCCTCGCGCAGCAAGAGCCAATTCTTGGCCAACATGAGCCACGAGATTCGCACGCCCATGAACGCCATTTTGGGCATGTTGCAACTGCTGCAAAACACGAACCTGTCGGACCAGCAAACCGACTATGTTGACAAAACCCAGGGCGCTGCCAAGTCGCTGCTGGGCATTTTGAACGACATTCTGGATTTCTCCAAGGTGGAAGCTGGAAAAATGCAGCTCGACCCCGAGCCGGTTGATCTGGATTTGATGCTGCGAGAACTCGGGGTGATTTTGTCCAGCAACTTGGGCAAAAAGCGCCTTGAGTTGTTGTTTGACATCGACTCCGAAATGCCACGTGTGGTGATTGCCGACGCATTGAGGTTGAAACAAATCCTGATCAACCTGGGCGGCAATGCCATCAAGTTCACCGCCCAAGGCGAAGTGCTGTTCAAACTCAAAGTGATTGAACGCACCGGCAAGCGGGTGCGGATTGCCTTTTCCGTCAAAGATTCAGGCATCGGCATCAGCCCCGAGAATCAACAAAAAATATTCGAGGGCTTCTCGCAGGCAGAAGCCTCCACCACCCGCCGCTTCGGTGGCACCGGGTTGGGTTTGGCCATCAGCCGCAGGTTGGTGGGGTTGATGGGCGGCGAGCTCGAGCTGCAAAGCACCCTGGGTTTGGGCAGCACCTTCCAGTTTGAACTGGACCTGCCCGTGCCCGACCAAGAAGCGGAAACGCGCGGGGCACCCGAACCGCACGCCTACAAAACGGTGCTGCTGGTGGATGACAACCCTGTGGCCCGGGGGGTCCACGCCAAACAACTGCGCACCTTGGGCTGCTTGGTCGACACGGCCGAAAGTGGCAACATTGCTTTGGAACTGGCCAGGGCTCGCATGAAAAAGGGGCGCCATTACGACGCCGTTTTCATGGACTGGGAACTTCCAGAAATGGATGGTTGGTCCACCCTCAGTCAATTGCAAAAATTGATATCGGAAGCCCCCGAAGGCACCGAGCCCAACCACACCCGCTATGTGATGGTGAGCGCACACGGGCAAGACACGCTGCAAAGTCGGTCCAAAAAAGACACCGACATGCTGGACGCGTTCCTGGTGAAGCCGGTCACGCCCGAAATGCTGGCCGAGGCACTCACCCTCAAAAATGGCGAGAAGCGCGTGCGCGCCAAGGCCAGCAAGGAAGCGCAAGCCGAGCTCCCACTCAAGGGCATGCGCCTGCTGCTGGTCGAGGACAACGTGATCAACCAGCAAGTGGCGCGTGAACTGCTCAAACGGCAAGGAGCCGAGGTGCAGGTTGCCGAAAACGGGCAGGTCAGCCTTGACATGTTGCGTAAAGCAGAAACCCCGTTCCATGTGGTGCTGATGGACATGCAAATGCCAGTCATGGACGGCATACAGGCCACACAAGCCATACGCCAAAAAATGGGCATGATGACCTTGCCCATCATCGCAATGACGGCCAATGCCATGGCTTCGGATCGCGAAGCCTGCCTGGAAGCAGGCATGAACGACCACATAGGCAAGCCATTCGACTTGAAACGCTTGGTTAAATTGCTGCTGGAGTGGTCGGGTTGGGCAAGTGCATCAAACCCCTCTGCCGAAGGCGCCAAACCAGCCGCCAAAGCGCCACCGCAGCCCGACTTGCCCGTTTTGGACTCAACAGCGGCCATTGATCGGCTGGGCAAAGACGCCGACTTCTACAGCAAAATGCTCGCGTCGTTTGCAGCAGATATGCCGCAAATGATCAAAGACCTTGAACAGCTGTGGGCCGAAGATTTGGGCAAAGCGGCAGCAATGTGCCATGCCATCAAAGGCACTGCCGCTACCGTGGGTGCGGTGTCGCTGGCAAAGCTGGCGTCCACAGCAGAAGAAGCGGCCAAAGCAGCCAGCCTGGAAGCCAGCCAGCCAACACCGTTGGCACCCGCAACGCCCCTGCCCTTCCCTGCAGAAATCAAGGTCGGTGCCACCCGCACTTTGGAAGCCATACAAAAATGGCAACTTGCGCATGTGCCGGCTGTAGTTGCGCCAACCAACGTCGACATCAGTCAAGTGAACCGGCAAGCCGTGATTGACGAGCTGCACCTTTTAGAGCACTTCCTCGCTGACTTTGACATGGCTGCCAACGACGTGCATGAGAGGCTGCAAGCTTTGTGCTCTCGGCGGCCGGGGGCCGACCGCTTGTGGGCCCAGCTGCATGTTGCGATCGATCATTTGAATTTTGAAGAAGCTTTGACCACCACACAGGCACTGCTGACCTCAATCACTTCGTCATAACGCTGTTCGCTGAATTACACTGTACCCAATGAGCGAGACAACCGACCTAGACGACCGCGTAGACAAGCTCGATGCGGGTGCCTTCCCTCGACAGCCCAGGCTGTTGGTGGTGGATGACCAGCCGATGCACATACAAGTGCTCTACCGGTCCCTGGCCCCGGCTTGCCAGGTGTTTATGGCCACCCAAGGTGAACAAGCCTTGAAGCTCAGCGTCGAGAAGCAACCCGATCTGGTCCTGCTGGATGTTGAAATGCCCCATATGGACGGGTTCTCGGTCATGTCAGCATTGAAGGCGCACCCGGCCACACGTCACATACCCGTTATTTTTGTGACCGCGCATACCAGCGAAGAAATGGAAACCCGTTGTCTCGAGTCGGGCGCGGTGGACTTCATTTCAAAGCCCATCAATCCCAGTGTGGTGCGGGCCCGGGTAAACACCCAACTCAAGCTCAAGTTTCAGTCCGATTTGTTGCGCGAGTGGGTTTTTATTGACGGCCTAACGGGCGCATACAACCGCCGTTACTTCGACAACCAATTTGAAATCGAGTGGGCACGTGCTGTGCGCAGTGATCAACCGCTTTCAGTGGTCATGATCGACGTGGATCACTTCAAAGCCTACAACGACCACTACGGCCACATGATGGGCGATGAGGCGCTGCGCAGCTTGGTGTCGGCGTTGCGGCCCGAGCTTCAACGCGCGGGCGACTTGCTGGCCCGCTACGGGGGCGAGGAATTTGTGTGCCTGCTGCCCAACACACCACTGGAGTCGGCCATGGCGGTGGCCGAGCGCTTGCGCGTTGCGGTACAAGACAAACGAATTGCCCACCAGTACAACCCCAACCACGACGTACTCACCATCAGCCTGGGGGTTGCCGAAAGAAAAGCTGGCGCCGCCACCAACACTGAATCGTTGATTGTGGCAGCCGACAAACAGCTGTATCACGCCAAAACAAGCAACAAAAATACGGTGTCTGGGTGAGCCCTTGCACCAGAAAAAAAGCCCGCATCAGCGGGCTTTTTTATTTCATTCCCACTCAATGGTGGCCGGTGGCTTGGAACTCACGTCATAAGTGACACGATTGATGCCACGCACTTCATTGATGATCCGACCCGATACTTTTTTCAGCAAAGCATAAGGCAATTCGGCCCAATCGGCCGTCATGAAGTCACTGGTTTGCACAGCACGCAGGGCCACCACATAGTCGTAGGTGCGACCATCGCCCATCACGCCCACGCTCTTAACGGGCAGGAACACCGTAAAGGCCTGGCTGGTCAGGTCGTACCAGGTTTTGCCGGTGGCCGCGTCGGTGAAGTTGCGCAACTCCTCAATGAAAATCGCGTCGGCGCGGCGCAGCAAGTCGGCATACTCTTTTTTCACCTCGCCCAAAATCCGAACGCCCAAGCCTGGCCCAGGGAAGGGGTGGCGGTACACCATGTCGTGCGGCAGCCCCAGCGCCACGCCGAGTTCACGCACCTCGTCCTTGAACAGGTCGCGCAGCGGCTCCAGCAGCTTCAGGCCCAGCTGTTCGGGCAGGCCCCCCACGTTGTGGTGGCTTTTGATGGTGACCGCTTTTTTGCTCTTGGCGCCACCGGACTCGATCACGTCCGGGTAAATGGTGCCTTGGGCCAAGAATGTGGCCCCTTTGTGGCCGCCATCGCCCGCTTTCAACTTGGCGGCTTCGGCCTTGAACACGTCTACAAACAAGCCACCAATGATCTTGCGCTTCTTTTCAGGATCGGTGACTCCCGCAAGCTGGCCCAAGAACAAATCATTGGCGTCCACCCGAATCACTTTGGCGTGCAACTTGCCTTCAAACATGTCCATGACCATGTCGCCTTCGTTCAGGCGCAGCAGGCCGTGGTCCACAAACACGCAAGTCAGCTGGTCTCCTATGGCCCGGTGGATCAACGCGGCAGCCACCGACGAATCAACACCGCCGGACAAGCCCAGAATCACCTCTTCGTCGCCCACTTGCTCGCGGATTTTCTGCACAGCCTCATCGATGTGGTCCCGCATGATCCAATCCGGGCGGGTTCCACAAATGCCCAGCACAAAGCGATCCAACAGCGCGCGCCCCTGCACCGTGTGCGTGACTTCTGGGTGAAATTGAACGGCATAGAAACGGCGGGCCTCGTCCGCCATGCCGGCTATCGGGCAGCTGGGGGTGGACGCCATCACTTTGAATCCAGACGGCAGCTCAGTCACTTTGTCGCCGTGGCTCATCCAGACTTTGAGCATGCCGTGCCCCTCGGGGGTGGTGAAGTCTGCAATGTCCTTGAGCAGCTGGGTGTGGCCGTGGGCACGCACTTCTGCGTAACCAAATTCGCGGGTATGCCCCGCCTCTACTTTGCCCCCCAGTTGCTGCGCCATGGTTTGCATGCCGTAGCAAATGCCCAGCACCGGCACCCCCAGTGCAAACACAGCGTCGGGCGCCTTGTCGTCCACCTCGTAAACACTGGCGTGGCTGCCCGACAAAATCACGCCTTTGAGTTGACCGTCGGCAGCAAAAGCGCGCACCCAGTCGTCGGTCACGTCGCAGGGGTGCACTTCGCAGTACACATGCGCCTCGCGCACGCGGCGGGCAATCAGTTGCGTCACCTGCGAACCGAAGTCAAGAATCAGGATTTTTTGGTGTTGCATGGCGGTCAAAACACTGAGGCAGCGGGGCTGCACTGAAACAGAAAGGCCGTCCGGCAAGGACGGCCTGACGCGAATGGCCGGTCAATCGGCTCGGTAATTGGGGGCTTCTTTGGTGATTTGCACATCGTGCACATGGCTTTCGCGTATGCCCGCTGAAGTGATTTCCACGAATTCAGCCTTGTTGTGCATTTCTTCAATAGAACTGCAACCGCAGTACCCCATGGACGCCCGTATACCGCCCGCCATTTGGAAGATGATGGACACCACCGAACCCTTGTAAGGAACACGGCCTTCAATGCCCTCGGGCACCAGTTTGTCGGCGTTGGGGTTGCCGGTGCTGCTTTCCTGAAAATATCGGTCCGCGCTGCCCTGCTGCATGGCACCAATCGAGCCCATGCCACGGTAGCTTTTGTAGCTGCGCCCTTGGTAAAGCACAATCTCGCCGGGTGCTTCTTCGGTGCCGGCAAACATGCCACCCATCATCACAGAACCCGCACCCGCGGCCAGCGCCTTGGCTATGTCACCGCTGTAACGGATACCGCCATCGCCAATCAAGGGAACGCCGGTGCCGCGCAAAGCAGTGGCCACGTTGTCAATGGCTGTGATTTGCGGTACGCCCACCCCCGCCACAATGCGTGTGGTACAGATGGAGCCCGGGCCTATGCCCACCTTCACCCCATCGGCGCCGGCCTCAACCAAGGCCAGCGCAGCGGCTCCAGTGGCAATGTTGCCGCCTATCACTTGCACTTGCGGGTAGTTTTGCTTGACCCACCGCACTCGGTCGATCACGCCTTTGCTGTGACCGTGCGCGGTGTCCACCACGATCGCGTCAACCCCGGCGCGCACCAAGGCTTCCACACGCTCTTCGGTGCCAGCGCCAACGCCAACAGCGGCGCCCACACGCAAACGGCCAGCGGCATCGCGGGCGGCATTGGGAAAGTTCAGCTGCTTGGTGATGTCTTTGACCGTGATGAGGCCTTTGAGCTCAAAACCATTTTGAACCACCAATAGGCGTTCAAGTTTGTGCTTGTTCAACAGGGCTTTGGCTTCCTCGGGCGTGGTGCCCTCTGGCACGGTGATCAGGCGCTCCTGCGGCGTCATGATTTCCCGCACCGCCAGGTCGTAACGGGTCTCAAAGCGCAAATCGCGACCGGTCACAATGCCAACCACTTTGCCACCCACCACCACCGGAAAACCGGAAACCCCCAGTTCATCCGACAGTTTCATGACCTGCCGCACCGTGGTGTCTGGGTTGATAACGACCGGATCGCGCAAAACGCCCGACTCGTACCGTTTCACCTTGGCCACGTGAGCGGCTTGCTCCTGCGGGGTCAGGTTTTTGTGAACGATACCAATACCGCCCTCTTGCGCAATCGCAATTGCCAACCGGGCTTCGGTCACGGTGTCCATGGCAGCAGACACCAAAGGCAGGTTCAGGGTGATATCGCGGGTGAATTGTGTCGCGAGTGAGGTGTCCTTGGGCAGGACTTGGGAGTAGGCGGGCACCAGCAACACATCGTCGAAGGTGAGCGCTTTGCCGAGTAGGCGCATGGGTATGGCTCCAAAAACACTATTGTACCCGCGCACGAAACCCTGTTTTTACCGCCGCTTCAGTACCCCGGTTTGGCCCCCGGGCGGCGCTTGGAAAAAAGGCCCGCCCCTCGGCTGCCCTGCTTGTTGAAACGTTCGCGGCGCGCCACTTTGGGGTCCACACGCAGGGCTCGGTAAAACTCCAACCGGTCGCCGTCTTTGAGTGTTGATTTCAGGTTCGCCTTTTTGCCCCAAACGCCCCACACCACACCTGTACCAGCAGCCAACTCGGGAAATTGTTGCAGCCAACCACTGTGCAAAAGCGCTTCTTCGGCGCTTGCGCCGCCCGGCAGCTCAATTGCCAATTCATGGACCACACGAGGCCCGGGCGAATAGCACAAGGTCACACGCAATGGGGGCCGCTCCGAATCAAGCACCATAAACTTGGTCAGCCCGTTTGACAAAGGCGTCCACCAGGCTGGCTGCAATTTTGTCGAACACCGGACCCACCAAAGTGGAGAGCGTGCTGCTGGCAAAGCCATAGTTGAGGGTGAAATCAATTTTGCAGGCGCTCAAGTCGCCCTGCCCCACAGGCTTGAAATCCCAGGTCCCGTCCAAATGCGAAAACGGGCCATCGACCAACGCCAACGCTATGTGTTCATTGGGTATATGGCGGTTGCGGGTGGTGAAGCTTTTTTTGAGACCCCCCAAAGACATACCGATGGAGGCAACCATCCCTTGCGGGGTTGCTTCAAGGACTTGGCCGCTGCTGCACCAGGGCAAAAACTCGGGATAGCGGGCCACGTCGGCCACCAATGCAAACATTTGTGGTGCGCTGTGCCAAATCAATACGGACTTGTGAACGGTTTTCATACAATCGTGCCCTGCCTGGGGATTGTAGGGTCCAAGGGCGCATCATTCACCGAGCATGTCCAATTCCAAAAAAAACGCCTCTGGGGCCGCGCGCGACTCGCGCATTGCCGACAACAAAAAAGCCGTCTTCAATTACCAAATTGAGGAGCGCTTCGAGTGTGGCATGGTGCTAGAAGGCTGGGAGGTGAAAGCGCTGCGAGAAGGCAAGGTTCAACTCACAGACGGCTACGTGATCGTTCGTGAAGGCGAGCTCTACCTGATTGGTTGCCAAATCAACCCGTTGCGCACCGCCTCTACCCACATACGTGCAGACAGCGCGCGCACCAAGAAATTGTTGATGCACCGCGAGGAAATTCGCCGCTTGATTGGCAAGGTGGAACAAAAGGGCTACACCTTGGTGCCGCTGAATTTGCACTGGAAAAACGGTCGGGTCAAATGCGACATCGGTTTGGGCAAGGGCAAAGCCGAACACGACAAGCGCGACACCATCAAGGAACGGGAGGGCAAACGAGAGGTTGAACGTGCCCTCAAGGGCCGCAACCGCTGACTTGTTTGCGCTGGCGGTGGCCCAGCCATTCATTGGCCACCAAGGCGCCCAACACCAGAGCACCCCCTTGCAACACATAGGCCTGGGGCACTTCGTTGGCACCCCACCATGCCATGGCAATACCGAACAACACCTCGAGCAAGGCCAGCAGCGACACCTCGGGGGCACTGAGCGCGCGGGCGCACACCACCGACAGCACACAGGGCACAGCGAGCTGCCCCACCCCCAACCCGGCCAGCCAGACCACGTCGTGGGCGCTGGCCTGAAGCGGCCAAGCCAAAGGCAGCGTGGCAACAGCCGACAGCAGCCCCCCAATCAAAACAGCAGGCACCAAATCCACATCGTGCCCCGTGGCGTGGCTGTGCTGCACCAAGGTCCAATTAAGAGCGCCCGCCACCGGCACGGCAAATGCCACGGCACTGCCCAGCCAACTGCCCTCGCCCAGCTGGCGGCCAAACATCCAGCCTATGCCTGCCGCCGCGAACCCAATCGCCAACCAAGTTCGGCGCGGGATTTGATGTCCAATCAGCACCCTTGACACCAGTGCGGTCAACAACGGGCCAGCGGCCATGGTGACCAGCACATTCGCCACCGAAGCGAGGGTCAAAGCCACCATAAAAGCCGTGAACATGACCGCCCAGCACGCGCCCGATGCCCACAAAACCCAACCTTCTTGCCGCATGCGCTGGAACAAACCCGGCCCTTGCCACAACGGCAATATCACGCACAAAGAAACGAAGGTGAAAAAACTGCGCCAGAACGTGACTTCAAACGACTGCGCCTGCTGGAGCTGGCGCGTGACCACGCCAGCCGTGGCCCACAAAAAGGTCACCAGGACCATCAAGGCCACCGCTTGGCCGTGGCGCAGCTTCATGCGAAGTCCGCAATCAGCTTTCGCGGCTGGCGCGCTTGCGGTCGTGCTCTTTCAAGTGGCGTTTGCGCAGGCGCACGCTCTTGGGTGTGATTTCCACCAGCTCGTCGTCCTCAATGAACTCCACGCCGTATTCCAGGGTGAGGTCAATGGGAGGGGTGATTTTGATGGCATCTTCCTTGCCTGAAACGCGGAAGTTGGTCAACTGCTTGGTGCGGGTGGCGTTCACGATCAAGTCGTTGTCGCGGTTGTGAATACCGACAATCATGCCCTCGTACACCGGGTCGTTCGCCTTCACAAACATGCGGCCGCGGTCGTCCAGTTTGCCCAGTGCGTAGGTAAAGATTTCGCCGTCATCCATCGAAATCAACACCCCGTTTTTGCGGCTGGCAATGTCACCTTTGTGGGGTTCGTAGCTGTCAAAGATGTTGCTGATCAGGCCGGACCCGCGGGTCAAGTTGAGGAATTCATTGGTAAAACCGATCAAACCGCGCGCTGGAATGCGGTATTCCAGCCGCACGCGACCGCGACCGTCCGGTTCCATGTTCACCAGCTCGCCTTTGCGCTCGCCCAGGGCTTGCATCACGCCGCCTTGGTGCTGCTCTTCAATGTCGGCCGTCACCAGTTCGATCGGCTCATGGCGCTCGCCATTCACGTCGCGGAACACCACCCGGGGCTTGGACACCGCGAGCTCGTAACCTTCGCGGCGCATGTTTTCCAGCAGAATGGTCAGGTGGAGTTCACCCCGGCCTGCCACTTCGAAAATACCGTCTTCAGACGTTTCCTTCACCCGCAAGGCCACGTTGGATTGCAGTTCTTTTTGCAAACGGTCCCAAATCTGGCGGCTGGTCACATACTTGCCCTCACGGCCCGCCAAGGGGCTGGTGTTCACGCAGAAGTTCATGGTCAAGGTGGGTTCGTCCACCTTCAGCATGGGCAGTGGTGACGGTTTCAGCACGTCTGTCACAGTCACGCCGATGCCAATGTCGGCAATACCGTTGATCAACACGATGTGACCTGGGCCTGCTTCGGTCACCTGCACCCGGTCCAACCCTTGGAAAGTCAGCACCTGGTTGATGCGGCCCTTGAACGCCTTGCCATCGGGACCTTCCATCACCATCACGTCCATGGACGGTTTGATGGTGCCTTGGCTGATGCGACCCACGCCAATACGGCCCACGAAAGTCGAAAAATCAAGCGCTGAAATCTGCAACTGCAAAGGTGCGTTGGCATCGCCGCTGTTGGCTGGCACGTGTTGCAAAATGGTGTTGAACAGGGCCGACATGTCGGGGCCCCACTGCTCGCCGGGTTCACCTTCGGTCAGCGACGACCAGCCGTTGATGCCCGAGGCGTACACCACGGGGAAGTCCAGCTGTTCGTCGTTGGCGCCCAGCTTGTCGAACAGGTCGAAGGCGGCATTGATCACCGCGTCGGGCTTGGCACCCGGCTTGTCGACCTTGTTCACCACCACGCTGGGCTTCAGGCCCAGGGCCAGCGCCTTGTTGGTGACGAAGCGGGTCTGGGGCATG
>JBDKEX010000272.1:0-20465 GCA_039798985.1 Pseudomonadota bacterium
GTCAGCTGGTGGCTGAGCTCGTCAAACACCAAATTCAAGGGGGCTTGTACCCCAATTGTAGAAAGGTCCACTGTTTGCAGGCCGGCGTAGCCGCAGGGGTTGATGCGCGAATAGGGTTCCAAGTCCATGGCGACGTTCAGCGCCAGGCCGTGGTAGCTGCGGTGCCGGTGGACCTTGATGCCCAACGCGCTGATTTTGCCCAGGCCCCGAAAAGGGTTGCTGCTGGGTTGGGGGCTGTTCAAAGCACTGTGGTCGAACGGGTTTGCCAAGCGCACATAAATGCCGGGTGCGTTGGACACGCGGTGGCCTGTAACGCCCCAGCGTCCGAGGGTCCGGATCACCGCTTCCTCCAGCCTGTAGACGTATTCCTTGACGAAATACCCGGCGCGTTGAAGATCAATCAGTGGATAGGCCACCGCTTGGCCGGGGCCGTGGTATGTGACCTGCCCACCCCGGTTGCTTTGCACCACAGGAATATCTCCTTGCAGCAGCACGTGCTCGGCCTTGCCCGCCAAGCCTTGAGTAAATACCGGGGGGTGCTCGCACAGCCAGAGCTCGTCATCGGTCTGGTCGGTGCGCTCTGCCGTGAACCGTTGCATGGTCTCGAAAGTGGCGGCGTAATCCACCAGGCCCAAGTGCTGTACCCGCATGCGGCTACAAAACGATTTTGACCATGGGGTGGCTGGTCAGGGTTCGGTACAGCTCGTCAAGCTGCTCCCGGTGGGTCACGTAAACCGAAATGGTCAGCCCCAGGTACCTGCCGCCTTTGCTGGGGCGCTTTTCTATGGTGTTTTCGTCAAAGCCTGGGTCGAACTGGCGGGCCACATAGGCCACAGCGAGCTCAAAACCCTCCACTTGTGCGCCCATCACCTTGATCGGGAAATGGCAAGGGTATTCAATGAGCGACTGCTCGGGTGGAATGGGGCGGCTGAAGTCCATAACGCAATTATCGGTGCCAACAGGGGCTTGACGTGAGGGTGGGGTTTCTACGTATAATGCATGGCTTTGCTGAGCTTTACACGGCAGACACACTCGTAACCTGGTTGTAATTTCGAGGCTGGACAATGAACGAATCCAACCGATCGCTGCAGTCAGGGGGCAATACCGAGGTGTCCAATGCTTGGGTAGATGAGGCAGTTGAAGACGATTTCAAGCCCCTGACGCAAGAAGAAGCGCGGCAGTGGCGAATCCGCAATCCCGAAGTGTCGGTTTGGCGGGTGGTGTTTTGGCAGGCGGTGTTGTGCGTGTTGGTGGGCCTTGCAGGCTGGCTTTACACAAAACAGGCGGCTGTTTCGGCGCTGTTGGGTGGGTTGAGCGTTTTGTTGCCGTCGGCTGTGATGGCTTACGGGCTCACCTCCAGTGGTTTGGCCAAGGCGCTGGCCGCGATGTTTCCCGGTATGGCGAAAGCGTCGCTGGCGGGTGTGTTGTTTTGGGAGGGCATCAAAGTGCTGCTGGTGTTGGCCATGTTGTGGTCGGCCCCGCGCCTGGTGTCCGAGTTGAATTGGTTGGCTCTGGTGGCAGGGCTGGTGGTGGTGCTCAAGGCGTATTGGCTGGAGTTTTTTTTGCGCTCCCGTTCCAAGCCGTGAGGCCGGTGTTTTTGACTATTGATTGGCTGCATTGAACTATGGCAACTGAAGGCGTGGGCCCAACCCCGGGCGAATACATCAAGCACCACTTGACGCACCTCACCAACCACGGTGACAAGCAGTCGAGCATTGTGGACTTTTCCTACATCAACGTGGACTCCGTGGTGGTTGCCTCGTTGCTGGGTTTGCTGTCGGTTTTTGTGTTGTGGCTCGCTGCTCGCAAGGCAACTTCCGGTGTTCCTGGTCGGTTCCAAGCCGCTGTGGAAATGCTGGTTGAAATGGTTGAGAGCCAGGCAAAAGGCGTGATTCACAACGCTGAAAGCCGCAAACTGGTGGCCCCGCTGGCGTTGACCGTGTTTGTGTGGATTTTCATGATGAACTTCATGGACATGCTGCCCCTGGACCTGTTGCCCAAGCTGTGGGAGGGCTACTACGCCTCCACGGGCCACGATCCTCACCACGCCTACTTGCGCGTGGTGCCCACGGCCGATTTGTCGACCACGCTGGGTTTGTCAACGTCGGTGCTTTTGTTGTGCCTGTTTTACAACGTCAAGATCAAAGGCCTGGGTGGCTGGGCGCACGAACTGGTCTGCGCACCGTTCGGTACCAGCAAAAACCCGGTTTGGGCCGTGCTGTTGGGTATGGTGAACTTTCTCATGCAAATGATCGAATTCGTGGCCAAGACTGTGTCCCACGGCATGCGGTTGTTTGGCAACATGTTCGCGGGTGAGCTGGTGTTCATGCTGATTGCGCTGCTGGGTGGCTATGCTGCTCTGTCGCTCGGCGGTGGCCTGCTCTTCGTCGGGCACCTGATCGCTGGCACGGTGTGGACCTTGTTCCACATCTTGGTTATCACCTTGCAAGCGTTCATCTTCATGATGCTGGCTCTGATTTATCTGGGTCAAGCGCATGATGCTCACTGAGTTCGCTGGAAAACTGTTGTTTCAGCCGCGCGCGGTGTTTCTTTTCTCTCTGTAACTTAACCTTCCTCTCACCTCTAAGGAATCATCATGGAAAACATTCTGGGTCTTGTTGCTCTGGCTTGCGGCATCATCGTGGGTCTGGGTGCCATCGGCGCCTCTATCGGTATCGCCCTGATGGGTGGCAAGTTCCTCGAGTCTTCTGCTCGTCAACCTGAACTGATGAACGACCTGCAGACCAAAATGTTCATTTTGGCCGGTCTGATCGACGCTGCGTTCCTGATCGGCGTAGCCATTGCTCTGTTGTTCGCATTCGCCAACCCCTTCGTTCTGGCCTGATAGTCTTGCTGTGAGGAAGGTGCACCCTGGACCTTGAGCCGGGGTGTGCACAACACACAGTGATTGCGTTTCAACACTTGTTAACACACAGAAAGGCGTTGCGATGAACATCAATGCAACCCTCTTTGCGCAAGCCATAGTCTTTGCGATTCTGGTGTGGTTCACGATGAAGTTCGTGTGGCCCCCGATTGCCAAAGCCTTGGATGAGCGTGCGCAAAAGATTTCCGAAGGTCTGGCTGCCTCTGAGAAAGCCAAGACCGAATTGGCTGTGGCCAACAAGCGCGTCGAGGAAGAGTTGAGCAAGTCGCGCAACGAATCCGCCACCCGCCTGGCCGACGCTGAACGCCGCGCCCAAGCCGTGATTGAAGAGGCCAAATCCCGTGCCAACGAGGAAGCAGCCAAGATCATTGCTGCTGCCAAGGCCGAAGCTGACCAACAAACCGTGAAAGCCCGTGAAGTCCTGCGCGAGCAAGTGGCTGGCTTGGCGGTCAAAGGTGCCGAGCAAATTCTGCAGCGCGAAGTCAACGCAGGCGTTCACGCCGAGTTGTTGGGTCGTCTGAAGACTGAGCTCTGAAGCGAGCGGAGAAGATAGACCATGGCCGAACTTGCCACCATCGCCCGCCCCTACGCTGAAGCGCTGTTCAAGGCCGTCCAGGCCGATGCTCCCGCAGCTGCAGCTTGGCTCGACAACCTGGCCGCTGTGGCCGGCAACGAGCAATTGCTGCAATGGGCCGACAACCCCAAAGTCACCAACAACCAAGTGTTTGACGTGATGGCTGGGGTGGTCAAACCGGCCTTGCCCGACATGGGGTGCAATTTTTTGCGCGCCGTGATCGACAACGGCCGTGTGGCTGTGCTGCCCGAGATTGCACAGCAGTTCCGCGCCTTGATGAACGCCCAGTTGGGTTCCTTTGATGCCAAGGTGTTCAGCGCCTACGCCATCGACGGTGCTGCGCTGGCCGATCTGGCTGGCGTTCTTGAAAAGCGTTTCGCCCGCAAGCTCAACTTGGAGGTTGTGTTGCAGCCCGAGCTGATCGGTGGCGTGCGCGTGGTGGTGGGTGACGAGGTGCTGGACACGTCGATCAAAGCCCGTCTGGAACAAATGAAAGTGGCCCTGACGGCTTGATGCCGATCAGCGTGTGCAAGCGTCACAACTAACGATAGAAGGAAAGAGTCATGCAACTCAATCCCGCCGAAATTTCTGAACTGATCAAGTCCCGCATTGAAGGCCTGGCAGCCTCCTCCGACGTTCGCAACCAGGGCACCGTGGTGTCCGTGACCGACGGTATCGTTCGCATTCACGGCTTGTCCGATGTGATGCAGGGCGAAATGTTGGAATTCCCCGCCACCAAAGACGGCCAAGCCACATTTGGCCTGGCGCTGAACCTGGAGCGTGACTCCGTGGGTTCGGTGATCTTGGGTGAGTACGAACACATCTCTGAAGGCGATACCGTCAAGTGCACGGGTCGTATTTTGGAAGTGCCCGTGGGCCCCGAGCTGATTGGCCGCGTCGTGAACGCGCTGGGCCAACCGATCGACGGCAAAGGCCCCATCAACGCCAAGATGACCGACGTGGTGGAAAAGGTTGCGCCTGGCGTGATCGCCCGTCAGTCCGTGGACCAACCGGTGCAATCTGGTTTGAAGTCCATCGACGCCATGGTGCCAGTGGGTCGTGGTCAGCGTGAGTTGATCATTGGCGACCGCCAGACCGGTAAAACCGCTGTGGCCATCGATGCCATTTTGGCCCAAAAAGGCCAAGGCATGACCTGTATTTACGTGGCTATCGGTCAGAAGGCTTCGTCGATCAAGAACGTGGTGCGCGCGTTGGAACAGCACGGCGCCATGGAGTACACCATTGTGGTGGCCGCGTCGGCTTCTGAGTCTGCCGCGATGCAGTACCTGTCAGCTTACTCTGGCTGCACCATGGGCGAATACTTCCGCGACCGCGGTCAAGACGCCCTGATCGTGTACGACGATCTGTCCAAGCAAGCTGTGGCCTACCGCCAAGTGTCGCTGCTGCTGCGTCGCCCGCCAGGCCGCGAAGCCTACCCTGGCGACGTGTTCTACCTGCACAGCCGCTTGCTGGAGCGTGCCGCTCGTGTGAACGCCGACTACGTCGAAGCTTTCACCAAAGGCGAAGTGAAGGGCAAAACCGGTTCTTTGACCGCGCTGCCTATCATTGAAACCCAAGCCGGCGACGTGTCTGCTTTCGTGCCGACCAACGTGATTTCCATCACCGACGGTCAGATCTTCTTGGAAACCAGCCTGTTCAACGCCGGTATTCGCCCCGCTATTAACGCCGGTATTTCGGTGTCCCGCGTGGGGGGTGCTGCCCAGACCAAGCTGATCAAGAGCTTGTCCGGTGGTATCCGTACCGACTTGGCCCAGTACCGTGAACTGGCTGCTTTCGCGCAGTTCGCTTCCGACTTGGACGAAGCCACCCGCAAGCAGCTCGAGCGCGGTGCCCGTGTGACCGAATTGCTCAAGCAGACCCAGTACAGCCCGTTGTCGATCAGCCTGATGGCTGCATCTTTGTATGCTGCCAACAAGGGCTTCCTGGACGATGTCGATGTCAAGAAGGTGCTGTCTTTTGAAAGCGGTCTGCACGCTTACCTGAAAGACAAGCAAGCTGCACTGTTGGCCAAGCTGGAAAGCGACAAGGCCATGGACAAGGACGCCGAAGCCCAATTGAACGCGGCCATTGCCGAGTTCAAGAAGTCTGGCACCTATTGATCCGGTCGTTCGCGACCGTTTAAGGAGCATCAATGGCAGCAGGCAAGGAAATACGCGGCAAGATCAAATCGGTGGAAAACACCAAGAAGATCACCAAAGCCATGGAGATGGTGGCCGCCTCCAAAATGCGGAAGGCGCAAGACCGCATGCGCATGGCCCGGCCGTACAGCGACAAGGTGCGCCAGATTGTTGGCAACCTGAGCCGTGCGAACCCTGAGTACACGCACCCGTTCATGCAAACGAACGAGTCCAAAGTGGCAGGCATCATTGTGGTGTCGACCGACAAGGGCTTGTGCGGCGGTATGAACACCAACGTGTTGCGCGTGGTGACCAACCAGCTTCGTGACCTGCAAAACAAGGGCCAGAGCGCCGAGACCGTTGCCATTGGCAACAAAGGTTTTGGTTTTCTGAACCGTGTGGGTGCCAAAGTGGTGTCGCATGTGACCGGTTTGGGGGACACCCCTCACCTGGAAAAGCTCATCGGCCCCGTGAAGGTGCTGCTGGACGCTTACGCAGAAGGTCGCGTGAATTCGGTGCACCTGTGCTACACCCGCTTCATCAACACGATGAAGCAAGAAGCGGTGGTGCAACAACTGCTGCCGTTGAACGCTCAGGATCTGCAGGAAGGCGACAAGAGCCACGACTGGGACTACATCTACGAGCCCGACGCGGCCGCGGTGATTGACGAGTTGCTGGTGCGTTACATGGAAGCGCAGGTCTACCAGGCGGTGGCAGAAAACATGGCGTCTGAGCAATCGGCGCGCATGGTGGCCATGAAGGCCGCGACCGACAACGCTGGCAACGTGATCAACGAGCTCAAACTGGTCTACAACAAGACCCGTCAGGCTGGTATCACCAAAGAGCTTTCAGAAATCGTGGCGGGTGCCGCGGCCGTTTGAGGCCGGGGTCTCAAGAATTTAGAGAAATTAAAAGGTATCAATCATGGCTCAAGTTCAAGGCAAGATTGTTCAGTGTATCGGCGCCGTGGTGGACGTGGAATTTCCGCGTGACCAAATGCCCCGCGTGTACGACGCGCTGAAAATGGATGGTTCCGCACTGACCCTGGAAGTGCAACAGCAGTTGGGTGACGGCGTGGTGCGTACCATTGCGCTGGGCACCTCCGACGGCCTGCGCCGCGGCAACATGGTGTACAACACCGGCGCCAACATCACGGTTCCCGTTGGGAAGGCCACGCTGGGCCGCATCATGGACGTGCTGGGCGCGCCAATTGACGAACGTGGACCGGTTGACCAGACACTGACGGCCCCGATTCACCGCAAGGCGCCCGCGTACGACGAGTTGTCGCCTTCGCAAGAGCTGCTGGAAACCGGCATCAAGGTGATTGACTTGGTGTGCCCGTTCGCCAAAGGCGGTAAAGTTGGCCTGTTCGGTGGTGCCGGTGTGGGCAAGACCGTGAACATGATGGAACTCATCAACAACATCGCCAAGGCACACTCGGGCTTGTCCGTGTTTGCTGGTGTGGGTGAGCGTACCCGCGAGGGCAACGACTTTTACCACGAGATGGCCGATTCCGGTGTGGTGAAGCTGGACAACCTGGCCGAATCCAAAGTGGCCATGGTGTACGGTCAGATGAACGAGCCCCCGGGCAACCGTCTGCGCGTGGCCCTGACCGGTTTGACCATTGCCGAATCGTTCCGTGACGAAGGCCGTGACGTGCTGTTCTTTGTGGACAACATTTACCGTTACACCTTGGCCGGTACGGAAGTGTCCGCTCTGTTGGGCCGTATGCCTTCTGCTGTGGGTTACCAGCCCACCTTGGCCGAAGAAATGGGTCGCCTGCAAGAGCGCATCACCTCCACCAAAGTGGGCTCGATCACGTCGATCCAGGCCGTGTACGTGCCTGCCGATGACTTGACCGACCCATCGCCGGCCACCACTTTCGCCCACTTGGACTCCACTGTGGTGTTGTCTCGTGACATCGCTGCCTTGGGTATTTACCCCGCAGTGGACCCCCTGGACTCCACATCCCGCCAGCTGGACCCGCTGGTGGTGGGTGAAGACCACTACGCCACTGCCCGCTCTGTGCAGGGCACGCTGCAGCGTTACAAAGAATTGCGCGACATCATTGCGATTCTGGGCATGGACGAACTGGCACCGGAAGACAAGTTGGCCGTGGCCCGGGCGCGCAAGATTCAGCGTTTCCTCAGCCAGCCGTTCCACGTGGCCGAAGTGTTCACCGGTTCCCCCGGCAAGTACGTGCCTTTGTCTGAAACCATCCGCGGTTTCAAGATGATCACCAGCGGTGAGTGCGATCACTTGCCGGAACAGGCCTTCTACATGGTGGGCACGATTGACGAAGCCTTTGAGAAGGCCAAGAAGCTGGCGTAAAGCTGTGCGCCCGGGTGGCTAAGGCTGCCCAGGCGTTGGCTTTTCTGTCAACTTTTAACAAGGAAAAGACATGAGCACGATACAAGTCGAGGTGGTGAGCGCGGAAGAGTCCATCTTCAGTGGCTTGGCCAAGTTTGTGGCGTTGCCGGGTGAGTCGGGCGAGCTGGGCATTTTGCCTGGGCACATCCCACTGATCACCCGTATCAAGCCGGGTGCAGTGCGCATTGAAAAGGCCGATGGCGGCGAAGAGTTTGTGTTCGTGGCGGGCGGCATTTTGGAAGTGCAGCCCAAACTGATCACGGTGTTGAGCGATACCGCGATTCGGGGCCATGACTTGGACGAAGCCAAAGCCAACGAAGCGCGCAAAGCAGCCGAGGAAGCCTTGAAAAACGCCAAGAGCGACGTGGACTTGGCCAAAGCACAATCTGAGCTGGCCGTTATGGCGGCTCAAATTGCCGCGTTGCGCAAGTTCCGCGACAAAAAGTGATGCCTCGCACCTTGTGAAATTCCTCGCAAAAGACCGCCTTCGGGCGGTTTTTTGTTGCCCCAGAATAGGGGTATAAGACATTTGTTGTTTATTTAACGGCATTCATTGTGGATCAAAGTCCTTTACAAGCAGGCCCTTGGTGGCTGGCAGGCGGCAACGCACAGACCATCTGGCCCGCTTTGTATGCCCAGCGTTTTGAAGGGCCGACGCCTGCGTACCGGCGGGAGCGGTGGAGCACGCCCGATGAAGATTTCATCGACGTTGATTGGCTGATCGAAGACAAAACACTGCCTGAAGACCGGCCGCTGCTGGTGCTGTTTCATGGCCTGGAGGGGTCATCGTCGAGCCATTACGCTCAGGCGTTTGCCTGGGTGGCCCGCGAAAGCGGATGGGATTTTGCGGTGCCCCACTTCAGGGGGTGTTCTGGGGAGTTGAACTGGCGGCCCAGGGCCTACCATTCTGGAGATCATGAAGAGGTCCATTGGATTTTGCAGCGGTTTCGGGAACTGGCGGGTACCCGTCGAGTAATGGCCGTGGGGGTTTCACTCGGCGGCAATGCATTGATGCGGTGGGCCGGTGAGTGGGGTCTATTGGCCAAAGCCACGGTGGACGCGATTGCATCGGTTTCAGCGCCTTTGGACTTGGCGGCGGCAGGTGCAGCAATAGACACCGGGTTCAACCGTTGGGTTTATGCAAAAATGTTCTTGCGAACCATGGTGCGCAAGGCCCAGGACAAATGGCAGCAATTTCCGGGCTTGTTTGACTTGGCCAAAGCCACCCAAGCCTCCACATTGTTTGAGTTTGATGACGTGTTCACCGGTCCGTTGCATGGGTTCAAAGGCACAGTCGATTACTGGCACCAAGCCTCAGCGAAAGCTTTGCTGCATGACGTGAGAGTGCCAGCGTTGGTGCTCAATGCCACGAATGACCCCTTCGTACCGGGGGGCAGCCTGCCCACGAGGCAAGAAGTGAGCAGGTCGGTGACGCTGTGGCAGCCCCGCCACGGTGGGCATGTGGGATTCGCAGCCCCCATGCCAGGTGGCCTTGGCTTGCCCGGGCAGGTGTGGGGCATGCCCCAAGCAGTGGCGCGTTGGTTGGCCGGGGCCGCAGGAGCGACACATGGATGATCTGGTGCAAGCAGCCATGCGCAAATGGCCCAATGTGCCGGACTGCTACGGTTGGTTGGGTTTGGATGCCCGCGGAAACTGGTGGATGCGAGATGCTGAGGCGCAGTTGAACGGCCCATTTGCAACAGACCACTCGCAGGCCATAAACCCCATGGCCAAAGGTGCCCTTTTGGCCCATCAGAAGCTGGTTGATTTTATTGGGCGGAATTACCTCTGCAACGACAGCGGTTGTTGGTACTTTCAGAATGGCCCGCAGCGGGTTTTTGTGGAACTGGAGTCGTGTCCTTGGGTGCTTAGGATTGCTCAAGACGGGAGCATTGCCACGCACACAGGTGTTCCGATAAAAGGTTCTGAAGCCTGGGTCGACGAAAACGGCAGGTTGTACCTGAACACCCCTTTGGGATTGGGGCTGGTTCACACGCTGGACATGGAATACGCCGCGAACCAAATAGAAAGACAAGCATGGACGCTGGGCGAAGTGACCGCTGCCGAATTGCCCACAAAATTTGGATTCGTGCGAAGTCCGGCCCAGCACTGAAACAAAAAAGCCACTGCAGCGCGCGGTGGCTTTTGGCAGCAAAGGCGCTGAGCGCTTACTGGGCTTTGGCTGCGGGTGCCGCGGGTTCCTCAAACTTGGCACCTGCTGCGTTGGCCATGTGTGCAACAGCGCGCGCAATTTCTGTGTCATTGAATTCTCCACCGCCCTGAGCGCCCATGGCGCCTTTTCCTTTGAGGGCGGACGTGACCAGGGCATCCAGCCCCGACTTGATACGAGGGCCCCAGGCGCCAGCATCGCCGAACTTGGGTGCGCCTGCTGCTCCAGCGGCATGGCAAGCGGCACACTGCGCCGTGTAGACCTCGCTGCCCTTTTTCAGGGGGCGATTGGCATCACGCAATTCCACAGTGCCAACGCGCTGAATGCGCTGTGCGGTGGCCAACTCCAAGGCCACGGCGCCTGCTGCCGGCTTTTCGCCACGCGTGACATAAAAAACCAGCGCAATGATGATGAACACCGGCAGAACGAAAGCGAAAAACGACGTCCACAACAGCTGAGACGGGGTTTTGATGGGGCCTGTGTGGTGCTCGTGGGCTTGATCGCTCATGGTTTCCTCGGGGGATTGCGGTGAGATGCGTTTGTGCCAAAAAGGCCCTTGGGGCCAGCGCCGCATTATAGCGGGCCGCATGTACGCTACCTTACGACCGAACCGCCTTCAAAATCAGTTCGGAGCAGGCAGGGGAAACACCTGTGTGGCCTGCCCGCCAGGAATCGAACCTGGAACGCAACCTTCGGAGGGTTGCATGATATCCGTTTCACCACAGGCAGCCAACTCGGCATTGTATCCCACCGCTCCGCCGTCCGTGGAACCGGTGTGGGCCCCCAAAACCGTGCATTCCTTGGCGATTTGCCGAGGCAACAGTGTTAGACTGACAAAAACGCTTTCTGACTGTGGCTTTGTGAATATTAGCGAACTGCAACTGGACAAGGTGACGGCGCTGCTGAACCAGGCCGGTTGTCGCATTCCCGAAATGGGGTCGGGGGGTGATGCCTCGTATGTACAGCAACTGCTGGATGCGCTTTGCGAGCTGTCTTCGCGCGACCCCTTGACCGGATTGGTGAACCGCCGGCATTTCATGGTGGCACTTTCACAAGAGTTGGATCGGGTGGCGAGGTCATCGGATTCTGCGTTGTTGTTGATGGTGGACATTGACCACTTCAAGCGCATCAACGACAACCACGGCCATTTGGCCGGAGATGCCGTGATTCGCGCCATTGGGCAGGCCCTGACCGAATGTGTGCGCCCCATGGACACGGTGGCGCGGTTTGGTGGCGAGGAATTTGCGATCGTGTTCCCAAGTTGCCACCCGACCTTTGCGGACACCGTGGCCGAGCGCATACGCGAGCACGTGGCCGCGCTGCGGGTTTCGGTGCCTTCTACAGGCCAATTGCTGCAAGTGACAGTGAGTTGCGGTGGGGCCTTTGCGCCGCAATGGATCAAATCGGTGTCGGATGCCTGGATAGGCCGAGCCGACGCGCAACTGTATTTGGCCAAGAACGGTGGGCGCAACCGAGTTTTCCTTGAACAGCAACCTCAAAGCTTGGTAAGCGCCGAAGAAAAGGGCTTGTTGTTTGAATTGTTCCCCGAAGGGGGTTTTATGATTGACGATCCCACGGCACCGGAGTTCCGGTGATAGAACTGACCTGCTATGAGTGATTCCAAACCTGGAGCGATGGCTGCCAAGAGTGGCCCGGTTTTGGCGACTGCCAAAGGGAAGGTCGTGGCCATCACCAGCGGCAAGGGTGGTGTTGGGAAAACTTTTGTTTCGGCCAATTTGGCCGCAGCGTTGACCCGCAGGGGGCTCAAGGTCTTGGTGCTGGATGCCGACTTGGGCTTGGCCAATTTGGACGTGGTCTTGAACCTCTATCCCAAAATCACGCTGCATGACGTGTTCACGGGCAAGTCAACGCTTGAGGACGCCATACTGAAAGCCCCGGGTGGGTTTTCGGTGATTTTGGCCGGATCGGGAATGGTGGAGTATTCGCGACTGACACCTGAGGTGCGCGAAGATTTTCTGAAATTGATGCGGGAAATCGTGCCACGTTTCGACGTGGTGTTGCTGGACACGGGTGCGGGAATTTCGGACGTGGTGTTGTTTGCCGTGTCCTTGGCCAGCGAGGTGCTCTTGGTGGCCACGCCAGAGCCCACATCACTGACAGATGCCTACGCCACCATCAAGGTGTTGGCGGCCCAGCAACAGCGGCAACAAATCCGCTTGGTGGTAAACCAGTCAACCCGGCCCGGTGATGGCAAAAACATCACAGCGCAATTGCAGCAAGTGCTGAACCGGTTTTTGGGGCAGGCAGCAGCCAAGGCTGCGGGGCCAGATGGTGTTGCAGCGCCCACGGTGCGGTTGATTCACATGGGTGACATTCCCTCTGATCAAGCGGTGAAAGACGCTGTGATGCGGCGGCAGTTGCTGCTCACCCACACGCCGGGTTCGGCTGCGGCGCTGGCGGTGGGGCAAATTGCTGGCAGGCTGGAAGACACCGTTATTTCCCCAGACAGGGGTTGATGAACACAGGGCTTTGCGCCTGACCGAATGGGTATTCATGGCCGGACCGACAGCGCCCTCTCTTTCGACAAAAAAGCCCGCCCCAATGGGCGGGGCCAATGCCCTGCCCATGGGCATGATGCTGTTGGGTCGATTCAAGGTATTGAAGACTTTGGGTTCTGGGGCACAAGCTTCGGTGGTTTTGACCCGTGATGAGCGCCTTGAACGCGAAGTGGCCATCAAGTTGTTGCACCTTGAAAATGGGCATTTGACGCAAGAGCAACAAGAGCAGTGGTTGCGAGAGGCACGCCACTTAAGCCAGTTGTCGCACCCCCATGTGGTTACGCTCTACCAAGCTGAATGGTTTGAGGGGCGCCCGGGATTGGTGATGCAATACGTTCCAGGCGACACGCTGGCGCAGTTTTTGGCCAACAACGGCCCCATGTCGCCCGTGGCGGCAGTGGGAATGATGCTGGCTGTGCTGGATGCACTGGAAGCGGCCCACAAGGCGGGCTTGGTGCACCGGGATTTGAAGCCCGCCAATATTTTGTTGGATGCACAGGGGCAGCCCAAAGTGAGCGACTTTGGTATTGCCAGCCGCAGCAGTGTGCCGGGCAAGGTTGACTCGGCAGGGAGGGTGCAGGGCACGCCGGGCTACATGTCGCCTCAGGCGCTGCAAGGCATGGCACCCCAGGCGCTGGACGATGTGTTTGCTGCGGGCCTGGTCTTGGCGGAAATGGTGTTGGGCGAACCGGTGTTTTCGGCTGAAGACCGGTTGTCGGCGAATCGCTCGGTGCTCAGGCAAGATGTGGTGTTGCCCGCCGCCGCCCAAACCCGGATGGACGACACCTTGCGCGCCCTGCTGATGCGTGCCGTGGCCCGGAATGTCGAGTTGCGGTACGACAGCGCAGCCGCCATGAAACATGCTTTGGCCGATTGGTTGCGCAAGCAGTCGGCGGGTGACATGAGCGAGGGCCAAGCGGATGGCAAATCACACTTGCTGGGCATGGGCATGGGCATGGGCATGGGCGCGGGAGGCGATGCCACGCTTGAATTCTTGTTGCGGCGCATGCGCCACAAATCCGACTTCCCGGCCATGTCCGAGCAGATTGTGCGGGTGCAAAACCTGGCCAGCTCGGAGAACGAGAGCCTGCACCGCCTGACCAACGAGATATTGAAGGACGTGGCGCTGACCAACAAACTGCTGCGGTTGGTGAATTCGGCCCAATATGCCCATGTTGCGCAAGACGGTATCAGCACCGTGTCTCGAGCGGTCAACTTGATTGGGTTTGGCGGTATACGCGACATGGCCATGAGCTTGATGCTGCTGGAGCACATGCAAAACAAAGCGCATGCGCAACAGTTGATCAGCGAATTTTTGCGCGGTATGCTGGCAGGCACTTTGGCCACCGATTTGACTGTGGACCGCCGCACCAAAGAAGAGGCCTTTATTGGGGCGCTGTTCCAGAATTTGGGCCGCATGCTGGCTGAATTTTATTTCCCGGAAGAGGCGCAACAAGTGCGGCTGGCGGTGGCTTCCGGCAAACAAGAGCAGTTGGCCGCAAGGCAAATACTGGGTTTGGATTACGACGCACTTGGGCAGGGCGTGGGCAAGTCGTGGGGGTTGCCAACTTCCATGTTGCGCCTGATGCAGCGCCCGGCTGGCAAGCCGCCCAACAAACCGTCGCAAGATGCGGCCGAGCGGGGGCGTTGGATCACTTTGGCGGCCAATGATTTGGCGGATGCATTTTTGAACACCAGTGAAAAGGACTTGTCGGCCAAGCTGCGCGAAGTGGCCCAGACCTACGGGCATGTGCTTGGGTTGCAAACCAGCGACGTCGAGGAGGTGGCACGTACCGGGCGTGAAAAGTTGGCCAAGGTGGCCGACGCCCTGGGTCTGAATGTACCAGCTCGCTCGCAAATGGCTCGTTTGATTGATCGGCACCAACCTGCCACTGAGGTGGACACGTTGAGCCGTTTTGCACTCAATACGGGTACCTTGGCAGCGCACCAAGCCGCCCAACAGGGTGGCGGGGTCGTTTCGGGTGGCGCTGGTGGGCCCAAAGTTGCGGCACCCGACGCGCCAGCGCTGGCCCAACCGCCTGTGGTCAATGAACAGGCGTTGGCCATTTTGGCCAACGGCATTCAAGACGTCACCAATGCCATGGTTGACACCTTTGCCTTGAACGACGTGATGCGAATGATTTTGGAGGCGATGTACCGTGGCATGGGGTTTCAGAGGGTGTTGTTTGGCTTGCGAGATGCAAATACCGACTGCTTGACCGGGCGATTTGGGTTGGGGCATGGAGCGACCTTGGCGTCCAAGGCGATGCGGGTGCCCTTGAAAGGGGCGGATGACCTGATCAGTGCCCTGTGCGTCAAGGGCGCGGACACCTTGATTCGAGATGCCACGGCCCACAACGTGGCCAGCCGGTTGCCAGCGTGGTACCGGGAACACGTGGCGGCAACCGCCTTTTTGTTGTTGCCCATGCAGCTCAAAGGGCAAACATTCGCTTTGATTTACGCCGACAAACCCGCAGGTGAGACGATTGAACTGCAGGAAAAGGAACTGGCGTTGCTGAAGACTTTGCGCAACCAGGCCGTGATGGCATTCCGCCAGGCCCGGGGGTAACTGCGTTTCTTACAGGCCGGGGTTCAACCACGGACTGTTTTTAGGAGGCAAGATGCTGTACCGTTTCAAGTCTCGGGCTGCCGCTGACGTGGTGATGCTGGAACCAACAGGGAAAAAACTGTTGGAATTGCTGGGCAAAGACCCAGCCGCACCTGGTATTTTGCTGGTGCAAGACATGCCTCAGGCAGTGCAAACGCTGCGCGAAGCCGTGGCCGCCGATGACGCCGCCCGCGCCCAACGGCGGTCGACCCAAGCCGGCTTGAACGCTGAGTTGGATGCGGAGGACGAGAGCGGTGAGGCCAGCAACCATCAGGCCACAGACCCTGTGACACTGCGCATGCGTGTGGCCCCGTTTCTGGAATTGCTGGGCCACAGCATGCGCGAAAACACCGAAGTGGTTTGGGGTGTTTGATCAGTCGGCGAACTGCCCAGCCGCTTCAATCACTGTTTTGAGTTTGGTGATCTGATCGGCCACATAGGCCTTGTGCCCAGCGGGCTCTACGCGTTTGTCGGTCACGACGATGGCACCCAGGCCCTCTTGTTTTTTGATGAATTCAGGGTCTTTCAGGGCAACCTTGAGCGCATCGTTCACCTTTTTGGTCACGTCAGCCGGCGTGCCTTTGGGCGCGTAGAGGCCGTGCCAAATGGTCAGGTCAAAACCTTTGAGCCCCATTTCTTGCAGCGAAGGGTAGTCTTTGAGCAATTTGTGACTGCTCAGAGATTTTGGGGTGGTGACCGCAAATGCTTTGACGCGACCGCCTTCGATTTGCGCGGTGGTGTTGGTGGTTTGGTCGCACATCACATCGACCTGACCACCGATCAGGGCGGTCATGGCGGGGGCCGTGCCACCGAAGGGGATGGTGGTCATAGCGTTGTTGAGCTTGACGGCGTGCTGCCACATCAAGCCGCACAAATGGGATGCTGAGCCCAGGCCTGCATGGGCCAAATTGAGCTTGCCGCTGTTGGCGCGGATGTAGTTTTCAAAGTCGCGGTAGGTGTTGGCGGGCAGCTGTGGCTTGCCAATCAGTGTCATGGGCACTTCGTTGATCATGCCCAGGTACTCGAAATCTTCCAGCGGCTTGAACGCTTGTTTGCGGTACAGGCTGGTGGTGGCTGCCATGCCAATGTGCCACACCAGCAGGGTGTGGCCGTCGGGCGCAGCGCGAGCCACCTTGGTGGCGCCAATGGTGCCGCCCGCGCCGGCTGCGTTTTCTACCACCACCGTGGCCCCGCCCAAGGGCTTGCGAAGCGCTTCGGCCAAATCGCGCGCCACCCGGTCGGTGGGGCCGCCGGCCGCAAAAGGCACCACCAGCGTGATGTTCTTGGTGGGGAAGGCGTGTGCCATGGAGGTGGCCAACACCGTGGCCGCAAAAATCAGTCCTAACGGTTTGTTCATGTCTCGCTCTCTGTAGGGGGTTAAAAAACCCCATGATAGGAGAGAGCGTGCAATTATCGATTGCGGAAAACACTTATGCCCGAACCCCCCGGTGGGGCCGGGGTTGCTACTTGTAGCTGCGGGCGTCTTCAATCACTTTGCCGTCATTGGGCAAATGGCCCGCGGGCACAAGTTCGATATCGGCGCGCAATTTGGTGACATCGCGCACGGTCAGGGCGATGTGTTGTTGCAGGGCGTCCATTGCCGCTGGCGGCGCTGTTTCAACCTGCAGTTTCATCTGGTCGTTGGCCATTTCGCCGCTGACAACCAGCCGGGCTTTGAGCACTTCGGGGTGCCTGCGGGCAATTTCGGCAACCTGGGACGGGTGGACAAACATGCCGCGCACTTTGGTGGTTTGGTCGGCGCGGCCCAGCCAGCCCTTGATGCGTGTGTTGGTGCGCCCGGAGGGGCATGGGCCAGGCAGTATGGCCGACAAGTCGCCGGTGCCGAAGCGGATCAACGGGTAATCGGGGTTGAGCACGGTGACCACGACTTCGCCCACCTCGCCGTCTGGGACCACGTCGCCAGTGCCAGGGCGCACGATTTCAAGCAAGATGCCTTCGTCCAGCACCAAACCTTCGCGTGCCGAGGTTTCGTAGGCGATCAGGCCTGCATCTGCGGTGGCATAGCACTGGTAACCCGCAATGCCACGTTCGGCGAGCCAGTCGCGCAGCGAGGGTGGGAATGCTTCGCCTGAAACCAGTGCCTTCTGGATGGAGAGGGAGTGCCCCGATTCGGCGGCCTTTTCCACCAGGATTTTCAAAAAACTGGGTGTTCCGGAGTAGGCGTTGGGCTTCAAGTCTGCAATGGCTTGGAGCTGTTGTTCTGTGTTGCCCACGCCCCCAGGCACCACAGCGCAGCCCAAAGCCTGAGCGCCGCTTTCCATCATCCAAGCGCCGGGCGTTAGGTGGTAGCTGAAGCAGTTGTGCACCAAGTCGCCAGGGGCAAAGCCAGCCGCGGCCATGGCGCGGGCGATGCGCCAGTAATTGGGTGCGCAACCCTCAGGTTCGTAGATGGGCCCCGGTGACTGGTAAACACGCCTGACACCGCTGTTGCGCACCAAGCCACGCCAACCTATGGTGGAAAAACCGCCAAAGGGGTCCAATCCGGCAGCACGGGAGGCTTGCTGGCGTTCCAGCAGTTCGGGCTTGCGCACCACAGGCAGTTGGGCCAGCGCCGCCCGGTGGTTGATGGAGGCAGCGTCCACACCCTGCAGCAGGGGGCCATACGCAGCGCTGTGTTGCTGGGCGTGCGCCACCGCTTGGGGCAAGGCACCCATCAACGCGGCCTCACGGTCGGTGGGGGCGCGGGTTTCCAGGGCGTCAAAGTGGTGAGCGTTCATACAATGCGTGCAGCAAAAAGTGGCAAGGATTGATGCAAGGCCAGAAAGCAATGCGGCAAGAATCGATCAGGCCAGCCAGCGTTTGCGGCGTTTGTAGCTTTTGACGTCTTTGAAGCTTTTGCGTTCGCCACCGCCCATGCCCAGGTAGAACTCCTTGACGTCCTCGTTGTTGCGCAGGTCGTTGGCGGCACCGTCCATCACAATGCGACCGCTTTCCATGATGTAGCCGTAGTCGGCGTACTTGAGCGCCATGTTGGTGTTTTGCTCAGCGATCAGGAAGGTGACCTTTTCTTTTTGGTTCAGGTCTTTCACGATTTCGAACACTTCTTCCACGATTTGCGGTGCCAGGCCCATGGAGGGTTCGTCCAGCAGCACCACGCTGGGGTTGGTCATAAGCGCCCGGCCAATGGCGCACATTTGTTGTTCGCCCCCCGAGGTGTAGGCCGCTTGCGAGCTGCGGCGGGTTTTTAAGCGCGGAAAGTAGGTGTAGACCTTTTCAAGGTTGGCTGCAACTTCGGTTTTGCTGCTGCGGGTGTAGGCCCCAGTGAGCAGGTTTTCTTCAATGCTCAGGTGAGCGAAGCAGTGGCGGCCTTCCATGACTTGCACCACGCCGCGCTTGACCAAGTCGGCCGGCGAAAGGTTTTCAATCCGGTCGCCGCGCAGTTCGATGCTGCCTTTGGTGACTTCGCCGCGTTCGCCTTTGAGCAGGTTGGAAATGGCGCGCAGTGTGGTGGTTTTGCCCGCGCCATTGCCGCCCAAGATGGCGGCGATTTGCCCTTCGGATACCGTGAGCGAAACGCCCTTGAGCACCAGTATGACGTGGTTGTAGATGACCTCGATGCCATTGACGTTGAGAACGGTGGACGGAGTGCTCATGGGTGGAACCTTGGGTAAATAAAGTGTGGATTTAGGGGCGACCACACCGCAGCACCACCCGAGGGTGATGCTGCGGTGTGGTGGCTCTTGCGAGCCACCACCCTCATGTCAACCGATCAAGATTGGCAGTCCTTCGCGTCGCGGCGGGCCAGCTTTTTCTCGGCAGCGTACTTCTCGGCAGATGCTTTCACCATGGGGCGAATGATTTGCTCGTCGGCTTGCAGCCAATCGGAAGCCCAGGTGAACTTGGCGCCGTCCCAGGTGTGCACGCGGGTCCAGGCCGAACCCATGTGGTCCGCGCAGCTGGTGGACACCGGGCGCATCACGCCTTTGAATCCCAGCGCGTCCAGTTTGGCTTGGGTGAGGTTCAAGTTCTCATAACCCCAGCGGGCTTGTTCACCGGTCATCACCTTGCCTTTGCCGAAGCGTTCTTGGGCAGCGCGCACCCCTTCAACGGCCAGCATGGCCCCCAACACGCCGCGCATGTAAAGCACCGAACCCACTTCATCTTTCGGGCCAGTGCCTTCGCCTTTGGCATGCACCTTGTCCAAGATCTCCTTGACAACCGCCGATTGGAACTCGGAGCCGTGCTGCATCATCACCGCGCTGTAGCCCTTGGCACCCGCGCCCACGTCTTTCAGATCGGGTTCAGCGCCGGACCACCAGGTGCCGAACATTTTTTCACGCGGGTAACCCGTGGCCACAGCCTCTTTGATGGCGGTGGCGGTCATCACGCCCCAGGTTTGAAGCACCACAAAGTCTGGGCGCTGCTGGCGTATTTGCAGCCAGATGGCCTTTTGTTCCACACCCGGTGCAGGAATGGGCAACAACTGCAAAGTGATGCCGTGCATGGCGGCGCGCTCTTGCATGATGGGCAGCAGCTCTTTGCCAAACGGGCTGTCGTGGTAGCCAACGGCAATTTTCTTGCCTTTGAGGTTGTCCCAGCCGCCTTGGGTTTTGGCTATGTGTTGGAGCACCGTGTCACCCGCCACCCAGTAGTGGCCGATCAGCGGGAAGTTCCACTTGAAAATGCCACCGTCTGCCGAGTCGCTGCGACCGTAGCCCGATGTGATCATGGGGATTTTGTCGGTGGGGATTTTTTCCGTCAGCGCGAAAGTGATGCCCGTGGACAAAGGCTGGAACACCGTGGCGCCGCCGTGCTTGCCTTTCAGGCGCTCGTAGCATTCCACGCCACGGTCGGTGGCATAGGCGGTTTCACACTCTTCTACCAGGGTCTTGACGCCGTTGATGCCTCCGCGTGCGTTGACCAATTTCATGTAGTCGTTGTGCCCGTTGGCCCATGGGGTGGCGTTGGGGGCAACAGGTCCGGTACGGCCTGACAGCACGGGGAAGAACTGAACTTTGTCCTGTGCCGAGGCGGCCGACGAGACGAGCGCACCCGAGAGGGCAGCACAGGCCATCGAAACTGAGAGGACCAGATTACGCATTTTCATCATTTATCTCCAAAAAGGAAGGGTCAGACACACACAGGAAATCAATGGGGGAAGGGCCACAGTCGCAGCTTCTGTTTGCCAACACTCCACAGCTTGGCCAAGCCGTGGGGTTCGACGATCAGGAACCAAACGAT
>JBDKEX010000273.1:0-4241 GCA_039798985.1 Pseudomonadota bacterium
GGGCCCACTATGGCGATGAATTCGCCCTGCTGCACCTGCAAATTGATGTCTTCAACCGCGAACTGTTCTTTGGCCAGCAACTCGTCGTTGTAGGCCAGCCAAACATTTTGGAAATCGACAAAGGGCGCCGGCGCGGCAGGGTTCTGCATCTCAGGGTCTTTCTTATTTCTTGGCAGCGGGCAAGATGTTCAGCTCTGCAGCCGCAGGCAGCAAATTGCCGTTCCACACCGCGTTGGGGTTGACTCGGGTTTTGGTGGCATAGGCGTCAGACACTTGGCTGGCCATCAAGCTCATGCGTGCCGGGTTGATTTGACCAAAGCCCTCTTTGCGCGCATCGGGGCTGGCCACAACCGAGTCGATGGCCAGTTGCAGGCGGCGTGTTTCCAGCGCCACGTTGATGATGCCATCGCGTGCCCTGACGGTTTCAATGGCGGCTGCGGGGTTGGCAATAACTTCCTTGGCACCTTTGGCAAAGGCACTCAGGAAAGACTTGATGGCACCGGGGTTTTCTGCAATCAGTTTGGGGCTGGCAATGATGACGTTGCCGTAGAGCTTAACGCCAAAGTCAGCAAATGGCATCACCACCACTTCTTCGGTTTTGGCGCCCCGCGCTTCCAGGTTGAGCAAAGAGGTGAAAGAGAACCCTGTGATGGCGTCAATATCGCCACGCATCAGCATGGTTTCGCGCAGCGGCGGGTCCATGGACGTCCAGGCGACGTTCGAGACGTTGTTGGCTTTTTGGAAGATGGGGAAGGCTTTGCGCCCTGCATCGAACACCGGAGCCCCCAGCTTCTTGCCGTTCAAGTCGGCTGGTTTGGCAATGCCTGACTTTTTAAGCGCCAACACCGCGGCCGGGGTGTTGTTGTAAACCATCATCACCGCCACAGGTTTGTTGGGGGCGTCGGGGTTGTTGGCGTGAAACTCCATCAAGGCGGCCATGTCGGCAAAGCCCAAATCGTAGGTGCCAGAGGCCACGCGGGTCACGGTGCCACCCGAGCCGTTGCCGGAATCAATCGTTACATCCAAACCGGCCGTCTTGTAGTAGCCTTTGGCGGCAGATTGCAAAAACAAGGCTGCCGGGCCTTCAAAACGCCAGTCGAGCTGGAACTTCAGAGGGGTTTGGGCGTGGGCTTGTCCCAGAAAGGCGGTCACTGCCAAAGCGGCGGCGGTGTGCAATAAGTGGCGTTTGTTCATGGGGGCTCCTGAAAATGGCGTAAATGGACGCATCGCCCCAAAGGGGGCTGTGTACTGCAAGCCACTGTGACGCAAAAAGGGTGCCAACCCCTTTTTCTGCAGATATTGCGCACAAGGCTGTATACAGCCCAGCGATTGTGCGTTGTGTGCTCCGCAATGGGCATCCCGATTTACCCTGAATGGTGCATGTCGCACCAAAAGCAACAGCCCCGTGAAAGGGGCTGTTGGTTGCCGAGAACAACCTCGTGTTTCAGTGGGCTTCGGCTTGTTTGGCGGCCTGCACGGCTGCCGCTTCGTCGGCTTTGCCGCCATTGAAATACAAATTCAAAGCCACGGCGCTGATGGAGGCCAGCAAAATCCCGGATTCAATCAGCGGGTGCAAACCGTGGGGCATCCACTGTTTGAAGTTGGGCGCCACCAGCGGAATCATGCCAAAACCGACCGATACCGCAACAATGAACAGGTTGTTTCGGTTGGTTTTGTAGTCCACCCCGGCCAATATGCGAACCCCTGTGGCGGCCACCATGCCAAACATCACCAGACCCGCGCCCCCCAGCACAAAGGTGGGCAGCGACTCCACCAACGCCGCCATTTTGGGCAGCAAGCCCAGCACAATCAAGATGATGCCGCCAGCCACGCACACAAAGCGGCTGCGCACGCCCGTAACGCCCACCAGGCCCACGTTTTGCGAGAAGCTGGTGTACGGGAAGGTGTTGAAAATACCGCCGATCAAGGTGCCCAGGCCGTCTGTGCGCAAGCCAGCGGTCAGTGCGTTTTGGGTGACTTTGCGTTCAGTCATCTCGCCCAGGGCCAAAAACATCCCGGTGGATTCGATCATCACCACAACCATCACCAGTGTCATGGTCAGAATCAGGATGGGGTCAAACACCGGTGTGGCAATCTCAAAGGGCAGCACCAGGTCGAACCAACCCGCTTTGCCGACTTTTTCAAACGTCATCAGGCCGGCTGCGGTGGCAATAACGCCCCCCACCACAATGCCCAACAGCACCGAAATATTCGCCACAAAGCCTTTGGCAAACTTGGCAATCAGCAAAATCGACACCAGCACAATGCTCGCAATCAGTATGTGCATGGGTTGGGCGTATTTGGGGTTGGGCATGCTGCTGGCCAGCGACAGGCCTTTGGGCAGTTCCGGTACCGTGCCCTGACCCGCCAGCGCAGTCACGTCGGCCAGCCATTTGGCGTGGTCGGGGTTGACCATGCTCGGGGCGGTGGGGCCGAAGGGGTTGCCAAAAATCCAGTTGATGCCAATGCGCATGAGGCTGATGCCAATGACCGCGATGATGGTGCCGGTGACCACCGGCGGGAAGAAGCGCAGCATGCGGCTGACCACCGGCGCAATCAAAATAGAAATCACCCCGGCACCAATGATGGCTCCAAAAATCAACCCCGCACCTTCTACGCCTGGGTTGTTGTTGGCCATGGCCACCATGGGGCCCACGGCGGCAAAGGTCACGCCCATCATCACCGGCAGCTTGATGCCAAACCACTGCGTGGCCCCCAAAGATTGAATCAGGGTGACCAGGCCACAACAGAACAGATCGGCCGAGATCAGCATGGCCACTTGTTCTGGGCTGAGTTTGAGCGCACGGCCAACGATGAGCGGAACGGCCACCGCGCCTGCGTACATGACGAGCACGTGTTGCAGACCCAAAGCGGCCAATTTGCCGCTGGGCAGGCGTTCGTCAACAGGATGAACGGATGAGGACATGAAAAGAGTCTCCGAGACGGTTAAAGCAGGTTTTACTTTGAGGATCGCATGCAAAACTGTATACAAATTATGTGTACAAAAGATCCAAATGTCAGCGCGGGAAAACCCTGATGGGACGGCATAGAACAAAAAAAGCGCCCGAAGGCGCTTTTGAGAGGTGGGGCGGGGTGGCTTACTTGGTGCTGCTGGCAGCTGCTGCCAAAGCCGTCATGTTGAGCACGCGCCGCACGGTGGCCGCCGGCGTGAGGATGTAGGCCGTCGCTGCGGCCCCCATCAACATCGGGCCCACGGTCACGCCCCCGCTGGTGGTGGTTTTGAGCACGTTGTACAAAATATTGGCCGAGTCCAGGTTGGGGCAGATCAACAGGTTGGCCGACCCGGTCAGGGTGGAATCGGCCACATAGGCGTTGCGGATTTCGGGCTGCAGGGCCGCGTCGCCGTGCAGTTCGCCGTCGCATTCAATGTCGGGGTGCTGGGCCACGAACAGGTCGCGGGCCAGGCGCATTTTGCGAGCCGACGCGCGCTTGGACGACCCAAAGCTGCTGTGCGACAAAAACGCCACTTTGGGCGGAATGCCAAAGCGTTGCACCTCTTGCGCGGCCATCCAGGCAATTTCGGCCAGTTGTTCGGCGCTGGGGTCTTCGTTCACATAGGTGTCTGCAATAAAGAGGGGGCCTTGTTGCGTCATCAGTGCGTTGACGGCTGCGTAGTTGGTCACGCCCGCCTTCTTGCCCAAAATGCTGTCGATGCGTTCAAGGTGGGTGGTGTAGGTGCCCACCAAGCCACAGATCAGGGCATCGGCATCGCCCAGGCTGACCATGAGTGAGCCGATGATGGTGTTGGAGCGGCGCACAGCGGCCTTGGCCACTTCGGGCGTGGCGCCGTTGCGCTTCATCAGGCGGTGGTAGTGTTCCCAATACTGGCGAAAGCGCGGGTCGTCCTCGGGGTTGACGTTCTCAACGTCCACCCCCAGCCGCATGCGCAGACCGGCTTTTTCAATGCGGGCCGCAATCACCGCAGGGCGGCCAATCAGGATCGGGGCTGCCAAGTGGTCATCGATGGCCATTTGTGCAGCGCGCAGGGCGCGCTCGTCTTCGCCATCGGCGTAAGCCACGCGTTTTTTGTTGTCCGGCAAGGCCTTGGCGGTGTTGAAAATCGGCCGCATCAGCAGGCCGGTTTGGTACACAAACCGGCTCAGGCTTTCTTTGTAGGCCTCCATGTCCGCAATCGGCCGCGCCGCCACGCCCGAATCGGCCGCTGCTTGCGCCACCGCTGGCGCAATTTTCAAAATCAGGCGCGAATCAAACGGTTTGGG
>JBDKEX010000274.1:0-4131 GCA_039798985.1 Pseudomonadota bacterium
CCGGCCACGCATTCCATGATTTCGGGTGCGCCGGTGTTGAAAGTGAGGGAAGAAGGCAACACCACGCCCACCGATTTTTTGGTGCCATCGGCCAAGGTGATGCCGTGGCTGACGCACTTGCCGTCAAAGTAAACGCTGGCCTGGGTGTTAACGGTCACGCCGTTGAATTGGGTGGTGGTCATTTTTGATCTCGGAGGCAAATCCGCGATTTTATCCCTGCTCAACCCACCCAGCCGTCCCACTCGTCTGGGGCAAAACCCACGGTCACGTTGCCATTGCTCCATTCCACCACGGGCCGTTTGATCACACTGGCGTGTTGGGTCAACAAAGCGTGGGCGCTGGCTTCGTCTGTCAGACCGGCTTGAACAGCCGCGTCCAATTTGCGCCAAGTGGTGCCTTTGCGGTTCACCAGCTTTTCCAGTCCCACATGGGCCACCCAATGGGTCAACCGCTCTTGCGGGACGCCTTGTTTTTTGAAGTCGTGAAATTCGTGCTCAACCCCTTGCTCGGTCAGCCAGGCGCGGGCCTTTTTCACGGTGTCACAGTTGGGAATGCCATAAATTTTGGTCATACAGCACATTGTGCCGCAGCCCGCGTGCTGCACTGCGACAATAACGCCCATGACAACAGTTGCTGACCTCCCTCAAACCCTGCCCGACTGGTTGGCGCATTGCGAACGCCTGCACCCCAAAGCCATAGACATGGGGCTGGAACGGGTGAGCGCCGTTGCCAGCCGTTTGAACGGCGGCGCGGGTTTGAAGCCCGGTTGCCCCGTCATCACCGTGGCGGGCACCAACGGCAAAGGGTCGACCTGCGCCATGCTGGAAGCCATCTACGCCGAAGCGGGTTACCGAACCGGGGTTTACACCTCGCCGCATTTGGTGCATTTCGAAGAACGCTGTCGCATTCGCGGTCAGATTGTTGCTGCGACCGACCTGCTGCCCGGATTTGCTGCGGTGGAACTGGCGCGTCTGGGGAGCGGGTCCGATCAGTCCCCGATCGAGCTCACCTACTTTGAATTCACCACCTTGGCCATTCTGCTCACGTTGGCCAACGCCGGGTTGGACGTGCTGGTGTTGGAAGTGGGTTTGGGTGGGCGTTTGGACGCAGTCAACGTCATAGACCCCAGTTGCGCCGTGATCACCAGCATCGACCTAGACCACATGGAATTTTTGGGTTCAGACCGCGAATCCATCGGGCGCGAGAAAGCGGGCATCATGCGCAGGGGGCGGCCCGTGGTGGTCAGCGACCCTTTGCCGCCGCAAAGCATTTTGGATGCGGCCCAGGCCCTAGGGGCGGATTTGTGGCGTTTGGGCCGGGATTTTCATTTTGCAGGCGACAAGCAGCAATGGGGGTGGACTGGCCGCAGCAGGCGCTACAGCGGCCTGGCTTATCCCGCATTGCGCGGTGCCAACCAACTGGTCAACGCAGCCGGTGTGTTGGCGGCGGTCGAGGCCTTGCACCCACAGTTGCCTGTGACCGCGCAGGCAGTGCGCAATGGGCTGGCGCTGGTGGAGTTGCCGGGCCGGTTCCAAATTGTGCCCGGCCAGCCCACCTTGGTGCTCGATGTGGCCCACAACCCCCATTCGGTGGCTGCCCTGACCGAAAACCTCGACGCCATGGGCTACTACCCCACCACCCACGCGGTGTTCGGTGCCATGGCCGACAAAGACTTGCAGCCCATGTTTGACCGTGTCAAACCGCTGATTGACCGCTGGTATTTCACCGACCTGCCCACGCCGCGCGCCGCCACAGCAACCGATTTGCAGGCCCGCTGGCAAAGCGGCTCCCAATCATCCCAGGCGGCCTCGGCCTGCTTTCCCAATCCGCAAGCGGCCCTGGACGCAGCGGTTGCCGCAGCAGACCCGGCTGATAGAATTGTGGTCTTCGGATCGTTCTACACCGTGGGTGGCGTGCTGCACAAGGGAACGCCCAGGTTGGCAGCCAAACACCTGCCCGACTGACATTTTCTGCAGCGCTGCCCAAGCAACAGCCCATGTTCAAACTCCGCACCCAGGGCGCCTCCAACAGTGGCGCGGCTCAGCCCCCCACCATCGAGGCGGTTCGCAAACGCGCACGCCACCGCCTCATCGGTGCCACTGTGTTGGTGTTGGCCGGTGTCGTTGGCTTGCCTTTGCTGTTTGACAAACAGCCCCGGCCGATGGCGGTGGATTTCCCGATAGACATTCCTGCCAAGCAAACCGCCAAACCCGCACCTGCAGAAGAGGTTGCTCTGCCCGCAGCGATCAAGGTCGAAGGTCTGGACGCCAAAGAAGAAGTGCTGGTGACCTCGCAATCTGCGCCGGTGGCCGCAGCCCCTGCGAGTCCGGCAAGTGCCAAAACAGAGGCAGCTGCCGCGCCCGCCAGCACGGCCGAAAAAGTTGCCGAGCCTGCCGAAAAACCTTCTGAGGCCCCCAAATCTGCCGTGCGCATTGTGGTGCAGGTGGGCGCCTTTGCCGATGCCAGCCGGGCCAGCGAAGCCAGAACCAAACTCGAAAAAGCGGGCCTCAAGACCTACACCCACGTGGCAGAAACCCCTGAGGGCAAACGCATTCGGGTGCGTGCCGGCCCATTCGCTACCCGGGCTGAAGCCGATAAAGCGGCGCTGAAAGCCAAATCGGTGGGCCTGCCCACCGCTATTTTGACCTTGTGATGGGCGCCGTTGACATCTTTTTCCTGCTGGTGCTGTTCACGTCGGTGGTCGTGGGCATTTGGCGCGGCTTGGTGTTCGAAGTGCTGTCGGTCTTGGGCTGGGTTGCTGCCTTTTTTGTGGCCCAGTGGTACGCCGCACCCGCGGCCAGTTGGCTGCCCCTGACAAACACCGCAGAACCGTTGCGTTACGCGGCTGGTTTTGTGGTCGTGTTTGTGGTGGTGGCCTTTGCCGCGGGTTTTGTGTCCTGGGTGGTCAAAAAACTCATCGAAAAGGCAGGCTTGCGCCCGGTGGACCGGGTGCTGGGCGGCGTGTTTGGCTTGTTGCGGGGCTCGCTCGCTTTGCTGGCCGTGGCGTTGGTCGTGGGCATGACGCCCTTAAAAGAAAACGAAGCCTGGCAAACCTCTGTGGGTGCGCCATGGTTGGCCGGTGGCTTGCAGGCGATCAAAGGGTTCATGCCCGATTCGCTGGCTCAATACTTTCCCTGAAACAAGGATTATTCATGTGTGGAATCGTTGCGGTGGTCAGCAACTCCCCCGTTAACCAGTTGATTTACGACGCCCTGCTGCTTTTGCAGCACCGCGGCCAAGATGCCGCAGGCATAGTCACTCAATTGGATCGCAAGTTTTTCATGCACAAAGCCAAAGGCATGGTGCGGGACGTGTTTCGCACCCGCAACATGCGTGCCCTGCCGGGCAACTGCGGTTTGGGGCAAGTGCGTTACCCCACGGCGGGCAACGCCTTCAGCGAAGAAGAGGCCCAGCCGTTCTACGTGAACGCGCCATTTGGTTTGGTTATGGCCCACAACGGCAACCTCACCAACGCCCACGCCCTGCGGCAAGACCTGTTTCAGTTGGACCACCGGCACATCAACACCGACAGCGACTCTGAAGTCTTGCTCAACGTGATTGCGCACGAGTTGGATCACGCTTCGCGTGGTGGCAATTTGTTGCCAGAGCATGTGTTTGCAGCGGTTCGCAACGTGCACAAGCGCATCAAGGGGTCGTATGCCGTGGTGGCCTTGATCGCCGGCCATGGGTTGTTGGCGTTTCGCGACCCTTTCGGCATCCGACCGCTTTGTCTGGGCCGCAGCAAAGACGGCAACGTCATGGTCGCCAGCGAATCGGTGGCGCTGGAAGGCACGGGCCATGAATTCGAGCGTGACATTGCCCCGGGCGAAGCCGTTTTCGTGGGATTGGATGGACAAGTCCACATCCAGCAATGCGCCGAAAAGTTCCAGCTCCACCCCTGCGTGTTCGAATACGTGTACCTGGCCCGCCCCGACTCCACCATGGATGGTATTTCGGTGTACCAAGCCCGGCTCAACATGGGTGAAACGTTGGCCAAACGCGTGGTGTCCACGGTTCCGCCCAACGAAATCGACGTGGTGATTCCTATCCCCGAATCCAGCCGCCCCAGCGCAATGCAATTGGCCCAACTGCTGGGCAAGCCTTACCGCGAAGGCTTTGTGAAAAATCGCT
>JBDKEX010000275.1:0-5652 GCA_039798985.1 Pseudomonadota bacterium
AACTGGGTGTGGATTTCATCCAACATTTCTTGCGCAATTTGCCGCTGCCGAGCGCTTTGCGGGCTGAAGGGGTCCAAAAATCCCTTGTTTTCACCCGCGGTCATCAAACGACGCTCTACCCCCAGCTTGTCCATCAGGCCGGTAAAGCCAAACCCGTCCATCAAAACGCCGATGCTGCCAACCAAACTCGCCTTGTCAACGTAAATATTGTCCGCAGCGGCAGCAATGTAGTAAGCCGCCGAAGCACAAGTTTCCTCAACCACCGCATACACAGGTTTGTCGTGCAGGGCTTTGAGCCGGTGTATTTCATCGTTGATCAAACCGGCCTGCACAGGGCTGCCGCCGGGGGAATCTATCAGCACCACCACGGCTTGAGCCCCCGGGTCTTCAAACGCGGCACGCAAAGCGCTGATAACGTAAGCGGCGTTGGCTTCTGAATCAGAGGCAATTGGGCCACGTATCTCAACAAGCGCTGTGTGTGGTGAACTGGTGGAAGTGGTGGTGGGCACCTGTATCCATGCCCACCAAGCCAGCACGGCCAGAAAACCCAACCACAACAAACGCAAGGCGTTTTTCCAACGACGCGCCTTGCGCTGTTCGTTCAGCGACGCGAACGCCAACCGCTCCAGCAGCTCTCGCTCCCAACGCATTTCAGTCCCTGGCTTGGCATGTTTTGCATCGGCCTTAGGCCCAAACAAACCCGCCTCCACGTGCAGTCGTTCGTGTTGGGGCTTGCCTTCTGTGGCGGCGGCCGTATCGGCATAAACATCGGCAGGCGAACGGGGCGGTGGAGGTGAAGTAGGTTCTTGCATGGCGGGCGCTCAAAACGCAACAGGGCGCAGGCGATATTGTGACCGCCAGAACACCCAACCCTCACGCTCTTCCGCTTGTATTTTGATCAAAGGTCCGCGGCCTGGGCCGCCCACACAAGCACCATCCGCCGGACGAAACAAGGCGCCATGGGAGGCACACACCAAGTAATGCCCAGTCAAATCGAAAAAATGACCCGGACGCCAATCCATCTCCATCGCCACATGGCTGCAGCGGTTCAGGTAGGCGTGCACAGCCCCCTGGTAGCGCACTGCAAAAGCGGTGCAAGTTTGGCCGTCGTAGGTCACGTCGAACACGCAAGCTTGGCCCGCGTCCTGCAATTGCGAGCTGGGGCACAGCGGGTGCCAGGCATCGGGCTCATCGGTGGGCGCTGGCTGCGGGGTGGGGTCAATCATGGGAGCGAATGGGTGATGCAAATGTGCAGGAATCGTTTTTCTGCGGTTTTACAACACACAATATAGGCCATGAACGGCGCACCTGCATTGCCTCCAAAACCCCAAACATTGGTACTTGGCTCCACCTCGCGCTACAGGCGTGAATTGCTTGAACGGCTGCGCTTGCCATTTGAAGTGCAGGCACCCGATGTGGATGAGACCCCAAAACCCGGCGAAAGCCCCTTGGCGTTGGCCCAACGTTTGGCGCTGGCCAAAGCACGTGCGGTTGCAGCCCAGCGCCCCGAGGCCGTGGTGATAGGCAGCGATCAGGTGGCAGACCTGCACGGAGAACCCTTGGGCAAACCAGGCACCCACGAACGGGCGGTGGCGCAACTACAGCGTATGAACGGCCAGACGGTGCTGTTCCACACAGCGTTGGCTGTGGTGTGCCAGGCCACGGGGTTCGAGCAACTGGACTGCGCAAGTGTGCGCGTGGTTTTTCGCACGCTCTCAGACGCCGAAATTGAACGCTACCTGCGCGCCGAAACGCCGTACGACTGCGCCGGCAGTGCCAAGAGCGAAGGTTTGGGCATTGCACTGCTTGAGTCCATAGACAATGACGACCCCACCGCTTTGGTCGGTCTGCCACTGATTCGGACCGCCCGTATGTTGCGCCACGCAGGGTTGCAACTGCCATGACGCCACCCGCTGCACCACGCCTGGGTCGCTTGTATTTGGTTCCTACCCCTCTGGATTTTGGCTGCGCCATCAGCGACACACCCGATGAAGGTATTGTGGCGGCCCTGCCCCAAGCCACCCTCAAAACAGCTGCTGAACTGACCCACTGGGTCACCGAAAACGCCAAAAGCACCCGCGCTTTTTTGAAACGCGTGCATGCCGTTTGCCCCTTGGTGGCACCGGTGCAAACCCACAACATGGTCGAACTGCCCCGGCAAGTGCACAAAAAAGGGGACCACGACAGTGCCGGGGGCTTTGACGCCAGACCGTTGCTCAAACCGGCGCTCGAGGGTCACAACATCGGTTTGGTAAGCGAAGCCGGCATGCCTGCCATAGCAGACCCCGGCGCTTCGGTGGTGCGGGCAGCACACGCCCTTGGCATGGAGGTAATACCGTTGGTGGGCCCTGTTTCGCTGATGCTGGCACTGGCGGCCAGTGGCTTGAACGGGCAAAACTTCGCGTTTGTGGGCTACTTGCCGCAAGACGCCTCTGAGCGGGCACAACGCATCAACCAGCTGGAAGCATTGGCCCTGAAAACAGGACAAACCCAGCTGTTCATAGAAACACCCTACCGCAACGCCGCCTTGCTGCAAGCGTTGCAGCAAACCCTCAAACCCACCACGCGGCTGGCGGTTTGCTGCGGTATGACCCTGCCCACCCAAAAAACCCACAGCGCACCGGTGAGCGACTGGAAAAAGCGCCCCCCCACTATGCCACTTGATTTGCCCACGCTGTTTTTGCTCGGCAAATAAGAGCAGCTCAAGCGCAGCCGCTTAAACCAATTTGCTGACGCGGGAGCCCGGCGCGGAGGATGCCGCAGCGTCAACCGCCTGGGCTTTGTAGGACTCCGACGCCTCCTGCGCCACCATCTCGGCCACTGCCGAGGCAGCATCTGCCATTCCTTCGTCGAAGCGGGCCGCACGCTCGGCCGCTGCGGCTTTGGCTTCCTCGCCTATCAGCACATCCACCGCCGCACGGCTGGCTTTCCACAAATTCGGCAGCAGCTCCTTGATTTGTGTTTCCATGGCCTCTACGACCGGGTCTTTAGGGTCGGTGGGCAGCTCGCCAATGGGCGACGGGCGTTGTTTTGAGTCGTTCGCGCGCAAAGCTTGCGCATCAGCCATTGCCAATGGGTCAATCTTTGCAGAAGCTTCATCACCCGAAGCCGCATTGGCCACACCCGTCGCGGAAGAGGGTTGCGCGCCCAGGGCCTGTGCCGCTTCGCTGACCACAGATCTTCCACGACTTCGAACCTGCGCTGACACCTGAGAGGCCACCTCACCAGAACGCTCCGGTGCGGCAGCGTTGTTCAACATGTCAGCACCCACCGCTTCCTTGACCGGGTTGACGGGCGGCAAGGCACTGGGCAAGAAGGTGGCTTGCACCCGGCCCACTTCACCCGATGCAGCCGCAGACACAGCTGAGCCCGCGCTGTCTTTCGACACCACGTTGCTGGCCTTGGCGGTGGTAACCGGCTGGGCCTTCACAGACGCTGCCTGCTGTGGCCAAGGCGCGACCGAAATGGAATTGATGTGCAACATATTGAACTCCTCTCCAGAGCTTCTTTGAACGGATTGACCCCGTTCACCGGGTTTTTCGACTCCTTGAGCAGAAACTTTAGATAATTTTTAAAAATTTTTGGGCAGCCGGCGAAACCGTAAAATAGCCGCACAAGCGCGCCCACACCCCAGGCGAACACAACACCCACCGAGGTTACACAATGTCCGTGATTCCTTCAATGTCCGACCGCGACGGCAAAATTTGGATGGATGGCCAACTGGTCGATTGGCGAGACGCCAAAATCCATGTACTTTCGCACACCTTGCATTACGGTTGTGGCGCTTTTGAAGGGGTCCGGGCTTACAAAACCGAACAAGGCACCGCCATCTTCCGCTTGCAAGAACACACCGAACGGCTGTTCAACAGCGCCAAAATCTTGCGCATGCAAATTCCGTTCACCCAAGAGCAAGTGAACGAAGCCCAACGTGCCGTGGTGCGCGAAAACAAGCTGGAAAGCGGCTACCTGCGCCCCTTGACCTGGATCGGTGACCGCAAACTGGGCGTCAGCCCCAAAGGCAACACCATTCATTTGATGGTGGCCGCCTGGGCCTGGGGCGCCTACCTGGGCGAAGAAGGCATGCGGCGCGGCATCCGCGTCAAAACCAGCAGCTACACCCGCCACCACGTCAACATCACCATGACGCAGGCCAAGGCGGTGAGCAATTACACCAACAGCATTTTGGCCAACATGGAAGCCACCGACGATGGCTACGACGAAGCCTTGCTGCTGGACAGCACCGGTTTTGTGAGCGAAGGCGCCGGCGAAAACCTGTTTGTGGTGAAAAACGGCGTCATTTACACGCCGGACCTGTCGGCCGGTGCGCTCAACGGCATCACCCGCAACACGGTGTTCCACATTGCAAAAGACCTGGGCCTGGAAGTGGTGCAAAAGCGCATCACCCGCGACGAGGTGTACATCTGCGATGAAGCTTTCTTCACAGGAACCGCTGCCGAAGTCACCCCGATCCGTGAGCTGGACCGCATTGAGCTGGGTGCGGGCAGCCGTGGCCCGATCACTGAAAAAGTGCAAACCGCCTTCTTTGACATAGTGAATGGCCGCAACCCCAAGTACGCCCACTGGCTGACCCTGGTGTAAGTTGAAGGAACCCACCATGCACCCAGCAACCGTTGAACTGGCCGCCCAAGACTTGAACGCGCATGGCGGCGTGTTTTGCCCCAGCCCACTGGCCGATATGAAATTGTGGAACAGCCACCCCAAGGTCTACTTGGACGTTGCCAAAAGCGGGGAAGGCAAATGCCCCTACTGTGGCACGGTGTACCGGCTCAAAGCAGGTGAGGTGGTGGCCCACGGCCACTGATTCACGACACGATGTAGGCGCCCGCCCCGGTGGACAGCAGTTTGCCGTCGGGCCCATAAAACCCCATGCGTGTTGAAGCCACACGCGACCCCAGCCGCAACACCTCGGCTCGCAGCTCAAAGTGCTCGCCTATGCCTGGGCGCAGGTAGTCGATGCGCAAATCGATGGTGCCAAGTTTGCCAAAACGGTGCAAACGCTGGGCCGGTGACTCGTCCATGTGGCGCGCGCCGATCGCCACCATGGTCGCCAACCCTCCCATTGCATCCAAACCCGCGCTGATGACCCCTCCGTGGACCCTGTTGTAGGCGTAGTGCCCCACCAGCTCGGGTCGCATGTCAATGCGCGCCGTGACATGGGTGGGAAAAATGTCCTGAATCTTCAGACCCAGGACCGTGTTGAACACGATTTTCTTCTCAAAAATATCGCGCACGCCGTCCACAAATTCAGGCTCAAACACCACCGGCGTATCGGTTTTTGCGGTTGCTTTGCTCATGTCTTTGAAAAATCGGGTTGCCGCTTTTCCAAAAAAGCCGCGAAAGCTTCTTTGGCTGCCGGCTCGCGCAGCATGGCGCCAAACACCTGTGCTTCCTCTTGCATGGTTTGCAACACCAGTGCGTGCTGGCCTTTTTTCATCAAACGTTTGGTGGCCACCAGTGACGCGACTGGCTTGAGCGCCAGTTTGCGGGCCACGGCCAACGCACACGCATTCACCTCGCTGGGGGGGAGCACCCGGTTGACCAAGCCCACCTCCAGGGCCGCTTCGGCGTAGAAAGCCTCGCCCAGCAGCAAAGCCTCGGCCGCCCGGTGGTAGCCGAACATTTGCGGCGCCA
>JBDKEX010000276.1:0-2763 GCA_039798985.1 Pseudomonadota bacterium
TGGAAGAGCTCACCCCCGATTTGATGTTGAACCCCGCGCCCGGTGTGTTTTGCGCCGGCGAAATGCTCGACTGGGAAGCCCCCACCGGCGGCTACCTGCTCACGGCCTGCCTGGCCAGCGGCAAAGTGGCCGGCCTGGGCGCAAAACGCTGGCTGGACGCGCACCCCTGAAGGGGCAAGTGATCGGCCTGCCACGCGGTTTCGGAAAAGCCACCCGCCGGGTCAACAAGAGACCGTGGTTTTCTGCTCCGTTGGACCCTAAAGGCATTGAATGTCACTGAACTTACTGTGCATTCAACATGACATCAATCCAACAGGTCACGTGCCGTTGGCTGCAATTTTGTAGGCCCTGGCGGCCAAGGCAGATAAAATCGCGGGTTTATACCAATGGCTGCCCACCAAAATGGGGCGGCCAACCTCCCAACATCGCCCAGGGCCTCCATGACTGACGCTGCAACCCCCACACAAGTTTCCGCACACACCATGGCCAATGCCATACGCGCCCTGGCCATGGACGCCGTGCAGCAAGCCAATTCTGGCCACCCGGGTGCCCCCATGGGCATGGCCGACATGGCTGTGGCCTTGTGGAACCGCCACCTGCAGCACAACCCCACCAACCCGGCTTGGGCCAACCGCGACCGCTTTGTGCTGTCCAACGGGCACGCGTCCATGCTGATTTACGCGCTGTTGCACCTCACAGGCTACAAGCTGCCCATTGGCGAACTGAAAAACTTCCGCCAGCTGGGCAGCAAAACCGCTGGGCACCCCGAAGTGGGCCACACGCCCGGCGTTGAAACCACCACCGGTCCATTGGGGCAAGGCATCACCAACGCAGTGGGCATGGCCTTGGCTGAAAAGCTGCTGGCAGCCGAATTCAACAAGCCCGGGCACGACATTGTTGACCACCGCACCTACGTGTTTTTGGGCGACGGTTGCCTGATGGAAGGCATCAGCCACGAAGCCGTTGCTCTGGCCGGGGCCTGGAAGCTGAACAAACTGATTGCGCTGTACGACGACAACGGCATCAGCATTGACGGGCAAGTCGCCCCTTGGTTTGTGGACGACACCCCGGCCCGTTTCAAAGCCTGTGGCTGGAACGTGGTCGGCCCTGTGGACGGACACGATGTCAACGCCGTGGACCGCGCCATTGCCGACGCCAAAAACAGCGCCGACAAACCCACTTTGATCGTCTGTAAAACCCACATTGGTAAGGGCAGCCCGAACCGCGCCAACACCGCCAAGGCGCACGGCGAGGCTTTGGGTGTTGAAGAAGTCAAACTCACCCGCGCAGCCTTGGGCTGGTCCCATGAGCCCTTTGTTGTTCCCAAAGACGTGTACAGCGCCTGGGACGCCAAGGCCACCGGCAAAGCCGCCGAAAAGGCCTGGGACGACAAGTTCGCCGCATACAAGAAAGCTTTCCCGGCCGAAGCCAAAGAATTTGTTCGCCGCATGAAGGGCGAATTGCCCAAAAACTTCAACCAAGTGGCTGTGGATGCTGCCGTGTCAGCCCACACCAAAGGCGAAACCGTGGCGAGCCGCAAGGCCAGCCAGATCGCCCTGGAGGCTTTCACAGCCGCCTTGCCCGAACTGCTGGGCGGCAGTGCGGACTTGACCGGCTCCAACCTGACCAACACCAAGTCCACCCCCAACCTGCGCTTTGACGCGGCGGGCAATGTGGTCAAAACCCCGGAAGGGCACATTGGCCGCCACATCAACTACGGGGTGCGCGAGTTTGGCATGGCTGCCATCATGAACGGTGTGGTGCTGCACGGGGGCTTTATTCCCTATGGCGGCACCTTCCTCACGTTCAGCGACTACAGCCGCAACGCCATTCGCATGGCCGCGCTCATGAAGCAGCGCGTTATCCATGTGTTTACCCACGACAGCATAGGCTTGGGTGAAGACGGCCCGACCCACCAGTCGATTGAGCACGCGGCCAGCCTGCGCCTGATTCCCAACCTGGACGTGTGGCGCCCCGCTGACACCGCCGAAACCACCATTGCCTGGGCGGTTGCGTTGCAAAACGCCAACAAGCCCACCGCCCTGCTTCTGAGCCGCCAAAACCTGCCCTACGCGCCCAAGCGCGACCTGAGCAACATCAGCAAGGGCGCTTACGTGCTCAGCGAGCCCAGCGATGTAGGCTTCAAGGCTGATAAGAAGATCAAGGCGGTGATCATTGCGACCGGTTCGGAAGTGCAACTGGCGCTCAAGGCGCAAGCGTTGCTGGCGGCCCAAAAGGTGGCGGTTCGCGTGGTGTCCATGCCCAGCACCACCACTTTCGACAAGCAAGACAACGCCTACAAAACCAGCGTATTGCCGGCAGGCGTGCCCCGCATCGCCATAGAAATGGGCAGCACCGACGGTTGGTGGAAGTACGGCTGCGCTGCGGTGGTGGGCATAGACACCTACGGCGAATCGGCCCCGGCGCCGGTGCTGTTCCAGCATTTCGGGTTCACCCCCGAAAACCTGGTGGCCACCGTGGAAGCCGTGCTCGCCAAAGCCTGATCTCGTTCATACAAAAGGGGCCTTGAGCCCCTTTGCTTTTGCCGGCAGCCCAACGTCTTCAAAGGCATTGTTCTGATCTCCGGTTACGTACCAGTTGTGTAACTTTTAGAGACAATCATCATGACCATCAAAGTCGGTATCAACGGTTTTGGCCGCATCGGCCGCCTGGCCCTGCGGGCTGCAATGCAGGGTTTTGACGACATTGAAATCGTCGGCATCAACGACCCCAAGCCGTCGGATTATCTGGCTTACATGCTCA
>JBDKEX010000277.1:0-13892 GCA_039798985.1 Pseudomonadota bacterium
TTGCCCTCTTTGCTGAGCACTTCTCGCGCCGCTCCAAAATCGAGGAGCACCGCCTTGTTCTCATTGGTGATGAAAATGTTGGCTGGCTTGATGTCCAAGTGCAGCATCTTGTGCTGATGGACGATGCGCAAGCCTTTGAGAATTTCGTCGAACAGCGACCGGATCGTGGATTCCCGAAACACCTTGTCGCGTTTCAAATCACGGGCGGTGACGATGAAATCCTGCAAGGTATCGCCTTGCAGGTAATTCATCACCATGTAAACCGTTTCGTTTTCGCGGAAAAAGTTCAGCACGCTCACCACCGACGGGTGGGCAATTTGCGCCAGCGCACGCCCTTCTTCAAAGAAGCTCTTGAGGCCCAAGCGGTAAAGAGACAGCTTTTCGGGTTGCACCACCGGCAACAATTCGCCGGGCATGCGAGTGGCCAGCGCCGAGGGAAGGTATTCCTTCAAGGCGATTTTTTGGCCGGTACCGTCCACCGCCAAATAGACCACGCCAAAGCCCCCCGCAGCCAATTTGCGGATGATGCGGTAGCCACCAATCAAGGTGTCTGGGGGCAAGGGGGCGGGTTTGGTCTTTGACATAATCGGACGTGTGGCAACCCATGCCGTTGCTGCGATCCTTTAGCGAGAGAATTGAATGCCAGTTTACAGCATGACCGGTTACGCAACGGGCACCACCCACCCACCGGGTGCCGACGCCCCTGTTGCGCCAGGGGCCCCAGGTTTGGGCATGGAAATTCGTTCGGTCAACAGCCGTTTTCTGGATTTGACTTTTCGCCTTTCTGACGAACTGCGCCCCAACGAACCCGGTTTGCGCGAGGCGATCGCCGGCCAGGTCAAACGCGGCAAAGTGGAGGTTCGGGCTTGGGTGGAAGGACGCGCCGACAACGCCGTGCGTACCCCCAACGCGCTGGAGCTGCAGAAGTTGGTCGGTCTGCAAGACCAGGTGCGGGCCTGGCTGCCCACGGCACGCGAACTGTCGGTGGCCGAAGTGCTGCAAACCCTGGGGCGCAGCGCGCCTGCTGCCGCAAACCTGAGCGAAATCTTGCAAGTGTTGGCGCAAAACACCTTGGCAGAGTTCACAGCCTCGCGTGAGCGCGAAGGCGCCCGCCTTTCGGCCATGCTGCTAGGGCACATCAAACAACTGCGCGCACTGGCCCAAAAAGCCGAACCCATGTTGCCCGAGCTGGTGGAGCTGCAACGCCAGCGCTTCATCGACCGTTGGAATGAAGCCTTGGGGGCCGCCAAAGCGGAAGCGTCGGCAAGCGCCGCCCAAGAGCGCGCCTTGACCGAAGCCACGGCGTTTGCCATTCGGATTGACGTGGCCGAAGAACTCACCCGCTTGCAATCGCACCTGGAAGAAATCGAACGTTTGCTGAAAAAAGGCGGTGAAGTGGGCAAGCGCCTGGACTTTTTTATCCAGGAGCTGCACCGCGAGGCCAACACGCTGGGCAGCAAGTCCTCCAGCCTGGAACTCACCCGCGTTTCAGTGGACATGAAGGTGTTGATTGAGCAAATGCGCGAGCAAGTGCAAAACTTGGAATAAAGGCCCCCATGGATTACCCCGGAAACCTCTACGTCGTCGCGGCACCCAGCGGCACAGGCAAATCCAGCTTGGTCAGGGCCTTGCTCGAAATGGATACCCGCATGGAGCTGTCGGTATCGCACACCACCCGCGCACCGCGTGGGCAAGAAGTGCACGGGCGTGAATATTATTTTGTGAGCGATGAAGAATTCGATCGCATGGTCGCCAATCAAGCCTTTGTGGAATGGGCCCATGTTCACCGCAACCGCTACGGCACCTCCCGCAAGGCCATAGAGGACAAGATCGCCGCGGGTGCCGACATCGTGCTCGAAATTGATTACCAGGGCGCCATACAAATCAAGCAACAATTTGCCAATGCGGTGCTGATATTCATATTGCCGCCCAGTTGGCCCGAGTTGCGGGCCCGCCTGATGCGCCGAGCCGAAGACTCTGAGGAGGTGATAGAGCTGCGCATGAAAAACGCCGCCCAAGAGGTTGCCCATGTCGAAAAGTTCGACTTCGTTATAATCAATGAAATGTTTGAGCGAGCCTTGTTCGACCTCAAAGCGATTGCACACGCCCAACGACTCAAGGTCAGCGCTCAAAAACGCGCCCGGGCAGACACCTTTCGCTCGCTCAATATCCTGTAACTGTCTTTGGAAATTTGGCATGGCACGCATCACCGTTGAAGATTGTCTGGAAAAAATCCCCAACCGCTTTCAGCTGGTGTTGGCCGCTACCTACCGTGCTCGCATGTTGAACCAGGGTCACACCCCCAAAATAGAAACCAAAAACAAACCCGGTGTCACCGCGTTGCGCGAAATCGCCGAAGGCAAAATCGGCTTGGAAATGCTGAAAAAAGTGCCCATTTAACAGGCAGGCTTCAGCTCTCAAAAAAGGCACCCTCTAGGGTGCTTTTTTTATTTTTCCCGCCACTGCGAAGCCAAGGCCGCCAACAAAAGGCGTGAACTCAGGCTAAAGTAAGGGCATGAGTTACAGCACGAATTCGGCCCCATCACCCGCACAAGCTGCCGCCACCGCTGCGGCTGCAAGTTTTGCGGCCTTGGTGGAAAAGCTGGACTACCTCAGCCCCGCTGAAGTGGAACAGGTGCGACTGGCCTACCGTTTTGCAGACGAAGCCCACCTGGGCCAAATGCGCAAAAACGGCGATCCCTACATCACCCACCCCATAGCGGTGGCCCAAATGTGCACCGAATGGAAGCTGGATGCGCAGGCACTGGCTGCCGCCTTGATGCACGACGCCATGGAGGACTGCGGCGTCACCAAACAAGAGTTGGTGGAACGCTTTGGTTCGCCCGTGGCCGAGCTGGTGGACGGCCTGACCAAATTGGACAAACTGGAGTTTGACAGCCGCGAACAAAACCAGGCCGAATCTTTCCGCAAGATGCTGTTGGCCATGGCGCGAGATGTGAGGGTCATTCTCATCAAACTGGCCGACCGCACCCACAACATGCGCACCATGGGCGACATGCCGCGCAGCAAGTGGGGCCGCATCAGCAGCGAGACCCTCGAAATCTACGCGCCCATTGCCCATCGCCTGGGCCTGAACTACACCTACCGCGAGCTGCAGGATTTGGCCTTCAAGCACTTGCACCCGTGGCGCTATGCGGCACTGCACAAAGCACTGGCCAAGTCACGCAGTCGGCGCAAAGATTTGATTGAACGTGTGCGGGCCGAGGTTGACAACGCTTTTGCCAAACACGGCTTGCAAATCCGCATTCTGGGGCGAGAAAAAACGCTTTATTCGGTTTACCGAAAAATGGACTTGAAACACCTGTCGTTTGCGCAGGTGACCGACATTTACGGTTTTCGCATTGTTCTGGATGACTTGACCCATTGCTACACCGCCATGGGCATCTTGCACCAGTTGTACAAGCCTTTGCCGGGCAAATTTCGCGACTACATTGCCATTCCCAAAGTCAATGGGTACCAGTCCTTGCACACCACGTTGGTCGGGCCCTTTGGAACCAATATTGAATTTCAATTGCGCACCCACACCATGGACGTGGTGGCCGAATCTGGCGTGGCGGCTCATTGGCTTTACAAGGCGACCAACCCCAACCACCCGGGCGCTCAGGACCTCAATGCGCAGTGGTTGCAGTCGCTGCTGGACATTCAACAAGAAACCCACGATGCCGCCGAGTTTTGGGACCACGTCAAAATCGACCTCTTCCCCGATGCGGTTTACGTGTTCACCCCGAAAAGCAAAATCATGGCGCTGCCTCGCGGCGCCACGGTGGTGGATTTTGCATACGCCATTCACAGCGACGTGGGGCATCGCACGGTGGCTGCAAAAGTCAACGGCGAACAAATGCCGCTGCGCACCGAACTCACCAACGGCGACGTGGTGGAAATTGTCACCTCGCAAGATGCCAAACCGAATCCGGCGTGGCTGGGTTTTGTGCGCACCGGGCGGGCGCGTTCCAAAATCCGCCACCACCTCAAAACCCTGGAGTTGGACGAGTCCAAAGAACTGGGCGAACGACTGCTGCAGCAGGCTTTGCGGGCTGAAGGTATTGCACACTTGCCCGAGGACCTGCCGGAACTTCAGCTGACTTGGGACAAACTGTTGCGATTTACCGGCAACAAAAGCCGAGACGAATTGCTGGCCGATATTGGCCTGGGAAAACGCATTGCCGGAATGGTGGGCAAAAAGCTGGCGGTTTTGTTGGCCGAAAGTGGCGTAAAACCCGATGTGCTGCTGATCAGCCAGGAGCGCTACGCCGCGCCGCAAGACCAAGTCAGCCAAGGCGTGGTTACGCTGGATGGCAGCGAAGGCGTGTCGGTCCAGTACGCCACCTGTTGCCGGCCCATTCCGGGCGATGGAATTGTGGGTTATTTGGGCAGGGGCGAGGGGCTGGTGGTGCACACCGACGACTGCCCGATTGGCAAAAAATTGCTGCACCGCGATGCCGAACGCTTTTTGGAAGTCGAGTGGTCTGACGAACCCGTGCGCGCTTTCGAGGCTGGCATACACGTGACAGTGACCAATGGAAAAGGCGTTCTGGCCAAGGTGGCTTCGGCGTTCGCTTCAGCCGAAGCCGACATCACCCACGTGAACATGGGCGAAGAACCGGCGCAGACCGCGACCGAACTGCGCTTTACGGTTTCGGTCCGGGATCGGGTCCACCTGGCGCAAGTGCTGCGCAGCCTCAAGCGCACGCAATCGGTGGTCAAAGCGCAACGCATGCGCCCCAACAAGGCGGTGCCCTGACGGTTCCGAGTCCTTGGCTCAAGGCTGGGGGTAGGTTACCGTCAGCACTTCAATGTCTTCCCAGCCGGCAGGGGTTTTCAATCGCACCACGTCGCCCTCTCTGGCTTTGAGCAACGCTTGCGCAATCGGGGCAATCCAGCTGACTTGGCGTTGGGAACTGTCGGCCTCGTCCATGCCCATGATGGTGACGGTGACGACATCGCCGCTTTGCCGGGCGTAAGTAACCGTTGCGCCAAAGAACACCTGGTCTTTGCCATGGTGAACCGCCGGGTTGACCACTTCAGCAATGTCCAGGCGCTTGGTCAAAAAACGAATCCGGCGGTCGATCTCGCGCAGGCGCTTCTTTCCATACAAATAATCGCCGTTTTCAGATCGGTCACCGTTGCTGGCGGCCCAGTGCACCACGTCCACCATGCGCGGCCGTTCCACATCCAACAAGTTCAGCAATTCGGCACGCATGTGATCGTGCCCTGCTTGAGTCATGTAGTTTTTGCTGCCTTTGGGCAGGGCAAACCCCGAAGTAAGATCCTCGTCTTCTGCGTCGGTTTCTGGCTCTTTGGCGAAGGCTTTGCTCATACCCGGATTTTATGCACTGCCACCTGGCACGCATGGGCCGTGCCAGCAGGCATGGCTGGGCATTTTGTCATCTGTGGGCCAACACAAAGTCAATAAACCCGCGCTCAACCGATGTGGACACCAACTTGACCTGCACCAACTCGCCAAGGCGGATGCTGGTGCCAAGCCCTTTGAGCCGCCCCTCTGCTGGCGGCGTGAAAATGCGCACCCAGATGCCCTTGTCCCCAGCGCCAGTGACCACCCCGTCAAACACCTGCCCAATGCGCGAATGCAGCAGCAAGGCCGCCTCAGACTTGCGGACCTGGCGTTCGACTTTTTGGGCTGCGTCTTCTTGGCGGGTACAGTGCGCCGCCAGTTCCTCCAGCTCTGGGTCCGAATAAGGCGGGGGCAGGCCCGCCAATGCCGCCTTCAACAAACGCTGCGTGATCAGGTCCGGAAAGCGCCGGTTGGGCGCGGTGGAATGCATATAGTCTTGCACGGCGAGGCCAAAATGCCCGATCGCGGGAGCTTGGGGGCGCTCAACCACATACTCGCCCGACCCCATCAGCTTCACAATCACCAGCGACAAATCGGGAAAACGCAGCGGGTCGGCACGGTGCTGCTGGGCCAAAAACGCCTCCAGGGCCTGGCCGTCTGGCTGCCTTGGCAGGGTCGTCCCATAGCCATGCGCGACCTCCACAATACGCTGCCAGCGCTCGGGCGACCGAACCACCCGCCGCAGCGATGCTTTGCCCTTGTCAGCCAAAAAGCGGGCGGTACAGCCGTTGGTGGCAATCATGAACTCTTCAATCAACTGCCGGGCGCGGTTTTGCGGCTGTTGTCGTATTTCAGTGATGCGCTCTCCATCAAACAGAGCCCTGGGCTGAAAGGTCTCAAACTCCAGCGAGCCTTGCGCTTTGCGCAACACCCTGAGTTTTTGGGCAAGCTCATCTTGCAGACGCAGCTGAAGCGCCATGCCCTCAATCCGTTGGGCCGGTTCGGGCAATTCGCCCTCCCCTTCTATCCAGGCCGACACGGCGTCGTACGCCAGTTGCGCCCGGTTGTGTACCCTGGCCCGGTAGATGGACGAGCCGATCATGATCCCGTCATTGCTGAACAGCATCTCCACCACAACGGCCAGCCGGTCTTGGTCGGGATTCAGTGAAGTCAGATCGGTGCACAGGCGCTCCGGCAGCATTGGAAAAACCCGTGCCGAGGTGTACACCGAAGTCGTGTTGTGACGGGCATGCGCGTCAATCGGGGAATCCTTTTTGACCAGGGCGTCCACGTCTGCGATGGCTACAAACAGCCGCACCTCCCGCGTGTTCACCGGCTCTATGGCGGTCAATTGATCAAGGTCGCGCGAGTCGTCGTTGTCTATGGAACACCAGGGCAAACCAGTCAAATCACGGACCACGCTGCCACTTTCTTTTGCAGAACCGCTCAGCCGTGCCAATTGCTTGTGTACGTCGCCGTGAAACTCCGGCTCCAGACCGCGGCTGAACATGGCCCACGAGGCTATGGTGGCAAGGCTGGTGCGGTGATTGGACAACGCTTGGCGCATGATCTGTTCTCCTGCAATGAACTTGCATTCTGCACCCGCAATGGGTTGAGCGGTCTGCACAATCCACAATCGCATCCACCCCAAAACCCCCCCGAAACCGGGGCTTCAGCTTCAAACATGCTCTGGGATACACCGAAAAACGAAAAACCCTAAGTAAAACATATACTTAGGGTTTATATTTGGCGGAAGCTCAGGGATTCGAACCCTGGAACCCTTGCGGGTTGCCGGTTTTCAAGACCGGTGCAATCGACCACTCTGCCAAGCTTCCTGGTGTCGCGGGCCGAATTCTAGCACCGCCTCGGGTGCCGGCTGGCCCCACAGTCGCAGAAAGCAGGGTTGCCCGCAAAATGCCCAAATCGGCGAAATGGGACAATGTTGCAAACGCCGACCACCCCCGCCTACCCATGACCACCAACTTCAAAAAATGCTTATGGGTTGCCACGAGTTTGTTGGTTGCAACAGCCATATTGATTTACCACCGGCTTGAACTGGGGCAGCTGCTCACTCTGGACAACTTGCGGGCCAGCAAGGACAGTTTGACTGAAGCCTACCAACTGCACCCCACAACAACCATGTTGGGGTTTTTGGGTGTGTACGTGTTGAGCACTGCACTGTCGTTTCCTGGGGCTGTGGTGTTGACCCTGGGCGCGGGGGCTCTGTTTGGCTTTTGGAAGGGGCTCGTGCTGGCCTCCTTTGCCTCCACTTGGGGTGCGTTGTTGGCCTTTTTGGCCACCCGCTACCTGCTACGAGACAAGGTGCAAGCCCGGTTCGGGCAAGCGGTTACGCCCATCAACCAAGGCATGCAAGCAGACGGTGTTTTTTACTTGCTTGCCTTGCGTTTGGCGCCTGTGTTTCCGTTCTGGCTCATCAATTTGCTGATGGGCTTGACTCCGATCAGCGCATGGCGTTTTTACTGGGTCAGTCAGGTGGGCATGTTGGCGGGCACGGCCGTTTATGTGAACGCTGGCACGGAACTGGCGGCCATAAAGTCGGCCAGCGACGTGCTGTCGCCCAGCCTGCTGGGCAGCTTGATGCTTTTGGGAACCTTCCCCTTGCTGGTCAAACAATTGTTGAACCTGGCCAAACGCCGCAAGGTCTACGCCAAGTGGCCAAAACCCGCGCGCTTTGACCGCAACCTGGTGGTGATTGGCGCCGGCGCCGGCGGTTTGGTAACCGCTTACATTGCAGCTGCTGTCAAGGCCAAGGTGACCTTGGTCGAAGGGCACAAAATGGGCGGCGATTGTTTGAACCAGGGCTGCGTGCCCAGCAAAGCCTTGATCCGCTCGGCCACTATGGCCAAGCAGCTGACCCAAGCCAGTGAGCTGGGACTGGTGGGCGTGGCGGGTCATGTTGACTTTGCTGCCGTGATGAAGCGTATCAAAAACGTGGTGCGTGCCATAGAGCCTCACGACTCGGTGGAACGGTACACCCGTTTGGGGGTGGAAGTGATGCAAGGGCATGCCCGCCTGACCTCGCCGTGGTCGGTGGCGGTGACGCTGGCCGATGGTTCGCAGCAAACCTTGACCACGCGCAACATCGTCATTGCCGCGGGAGCGACTCCTTTGGTGCCGGCCCTGCCAGGGCTCAACGAAGCAGGTTTTTTGACCAGCGACACCGTTTGGGACTTGGCTGAATTGCCCAAAAGGTTGGTGGTGATGGGGGGCGGACCGATAGGCTGCGAGCTGGCTCAAAGCTTTGCACGGCTGGGCAGCAAGGTCACGCTGGTGGAAATGGCTCCGCGGGTTCTGGTTCGAGAAGACGCAGAGGTGAGCGAACTCCTGGCAAAGTCCTTGCGCGATGACCAGGTGAACGTGCTGACGGCGCATCAGGCGGTAAGGGTCGAAGTGGTCGATGGTGAGAAATGTTTGATCACCCGACACGACGATCACGAGACGGCGATTCCATTTGACCAAGTGCTGTGCGCTTTGGGCCGCACCCCCCGCACCACGGGCTACGGTTTGGAGGAGCTGGGCATTCCCCTGACCCGCCGCAGCACCATCGAGACCAACGCGTATCTGCAAACCCTGTACCCCAACATTTACGCCGTGGGCGATGTGGCTGGCCCGTTCCAGTTCACCCACACGGCTTCACACCAAGCCTGGTACGCAGCCGTCAACGCCCTGTTTGGCGGTATCAAGCGGTTCAAAGCCGATTATTCTGTGATTCCGTGGGCCACCTTCACCGACCCTGAAATCGCTCGTGTGGGCCTGACAGAAACAGAGGCCGCCGAACAAGGAATACCTTGCGAGATTACCCGTTATGCCTTTGATGACTTGGACCGCGCCATTGTGGACGGCACGGCTCGTGGATTTGTGAAAGTGCTGACCGTGCCCGGCAAAGACAAGATTTTGGGGGCAACGATTGTGGGGTCGCACGCAGCCGAAATCTTGATTGAATTTGTGCAGGCCATGAAGCATGGGCTCGGATTGAACAAAATCCTGGGAACCATACATATTTACCCCACCTTGTCGGAAGCCAACAAATACGCCGCGGGTGAGTGGAAACGGGCCCACGCACCTCAAAAATGGCTGCAGTGGTCGAGTCGGTACCTTGACTGGAAACTCAGGCATTGAGCCGCCCTGCCAAAAAACCATTTGACGGCGGTTGTGTGGGCGCTGCATCTTGGGTCTTGGGTTAATATGAAGCACTCAGGCAGGCCGCATTGCCGCCCGCAAAAGCCTGTGTAAGCAACTTTCATAATCCGTGGAGTTATTTCAATGAATACAATTCGTGCCGTGGCTGTTTTTGCGCTGTTCACTGCGTCTGTTATGGCGCACGCTCAGGGTCAAAGTTGCCAAAGCGCCGCAGCCGAAAAGAAATTGGCTGGCGCTGCCAAAAATTCGTTTCTCAAGAAGTGCGAAAAAGACGCCACTGCCACGTGCGAGGCCACTGCAGCCGAGAAAAAACTGGCCGGCGCGGCCAAAAACAGCTTCACCAAAAAGTGCGTGAAGGACGCTGTAGGCGCCACAAGCTGACCGAAACAGTCCTTTTTGATGCCTGTTGTAGTTGCGACAACAAAAAGCCCCAATCAGAAGCTACAGCCTGTTGATCGGCGTCGTAATTTGACCATCCCACCCCACGACCGTTTCTTTGATCAGCCGCGAGACGATACGGCTGGCCTGGGTCAACTGCCCTTGCTTGGGGTGGGCGAGCGTCACATAGCGCTTTAGGTCGGGGCCGATGATCTTGGCAGCTTGAAGCTTCCCCATGCATAACTCTTGATCTACAGAGAAAGGGCCAAGCAAAGCATAGAGGTGTGGGTTGTCGGCAATGAGTTCTTTTTGAACCCTCAAAGAGTCTGCTTCCAACGTGGCTTGCAGATGAAATCCTTTGCTTTTGGCGGCTTCATCGAGGATGGATCGCCAGTGAGCAGGGCGACGTGGAAGCACCAAGGGAAGTCCCTCCAGCCGACGGAATTCCACAGTTTCACCACCTGTCAGGGACAGGCCAGGGCGTGAAACCAGATAAGTACTTGCGGTTGCTAGCAACGCTTCGTCAGGGTTACGGGGTTTGTCGTATCGAAAAAGAATGGCCATGTCAACGCTGCCCGAATCAAGCATGGCATCCAGCTCTCCACCTTGACCTTCGCGGATGTTGAGTGCGATTTTGGGGAACTCGGACTGCAAGCGTTTGAAGACGTGTGTCATCAGAGGGTGCGCAGCAGAAGGCAGGATGCCAATGCGCACCTCGCCCATGGGAACACGTGCGGTTTGTTGGATATCGGCAAAAAAAGCGTCGGTTTCCCTGACCCATTGTCGGGTCCGCAATGCAACGTGGGTTCCGAACTCAGTCAACGCAACACCACGGCCTGTGCGCCTGAACAATGCTCCGCCGCATGCCTCTTCCAAGGCGCTGATTTGACGGCTGATGTGGGATTGGACCGTTTGCCGATGTGCTGCCACTTTGGTGAAGCTGCCCATTTCGGCCACTTCCAAAAAGAGCTTGAAGTCCTGAATTTGCATGCGCCTCCTTCGATGTGCCAAATCAGGCATATCTGAAATCTCGGATTGGATTCTATGCACATGGCATCCATCTTCCTAGACTTTGCTCTCACGTCATTCACGCATCAGGTAGGTGATGCAAGTCAATAGAGGAAAAAATGAGATTTGTCAGCTTTGAGTATCGTGGCGAGGCCAGCTATGGCCTTTGGAAAGATGAAAACAACTGGTTGCAAGCGCCTGCCGCCTTTGCCGCTCGGTACCCTGATTTGAAGTCGGTCATCGCTGCCAACCAGCTGGATGCTTTGGAGGCCGCAGCCGTTCAAGCCGGGGAGCCCGTCAAAGCCAGTGATGCCCAACTTTTGCCTGTGATCGCGAATCCTGGAAAAGTGTTTTGCGTAGGCCTGAACTACAAGACCCATGTTGCTGAGATGAAGCGTGCCGACAGCGAGCACCCCGCCATCTTCACCCGTTTTGCAGACAGTTTGAGTGCGCATGGCGCTACGCTGCTCAAACCTGCAGCCACCAAGCGTTTCGATTTTGAAGGTGAGCTGGCCGTGATCATTGGCAAAGGCGGTCGCAACATTTCTCAAGCAGATGCCTGGGACCATATTGCTGGCTATGCCTGCTTCAACGACGGCACCGCACGCGACTGGCAACGTCACACGCACCAATGGACACCGGGCAAAAACTTCCCGGGCACAGGACCTCTGGGGCCTTTCATGGCCACTCGCAAGGCCATTCCCGATGTCAATCAACTCACCCTCGAATCCCGCCTCAATGGCCAGGTCATGCAACACGCCTCTGTCGCTGACTTGATCTTCACCTTGCCCGTGATCATCGAATACCTCTCAGGCTTCACCAACCTCGCACCCGGTGACGTGATTGCAACCGGCACGCCCGGCGGTGTGGGCGACAAACGCGAGCCACCGGTCTACATGCAAGAAGGTGACGTCATTGAGGTCGAAATTTCCGGGCTGGGCACCCTGCGAAACGTGGTGGCAAACGCAGGCATCTGAAGGACGCAATATGACTGCAAACAAAAAATCACTGCGCATCGCGGTGGACATCGGCGGCACTTTCACCGACATGGCTTGCTTCGATGAAGAGAATGGCCAAATCTCTTTCGGCAAGGCGCTGTCCACACATGGCCATTTGCATGACGGTATACAAAACACGCTTGACGGCGCAGGCATTGACCTGACCCATGGGTACCTGTTTCTGCACGGCTCAACGATCGCCATCAACACCCTGCTCGAGCGCAATGGCGCCCGTACGGCCTTGCTTATCACCGAAGGTTTTCGTGACATCTACGAAATCGGACGCGTGAACCGTCCTGATGCCTACAACCTGTTTTTTTCCAAGCACGTCCCTTTGGTGCCGCGTTCACAACGCTATGAGGTGAGCGAGCGTCTGCGTGCAGACGGTTCTCTGCACAAGCCTCTGGACGAAGACCGTGTCCGTGTTCTGGCCCGGCAGCTCAAGGCTGAAAACATCGAAGCGGTGGCGGTTTTGCTGCTGCACTCGTACCGCAACCCTGATCACGAGCGCCGCGTCAAGGCCATCTTGCAGGAGGAGATTCCGGGCGCATTCGTGTGCGCCTCGCACGAACTGTCGCAGGAATACCGCGAATTTGAACGCGTCTCGACAGCGGTGGCCAACGCCTATGTGGGCCCGCGTGTGTCGGCCTATCTGGGTGAGCTCGAAGAACACCTCGAGGAAAAAGGATTTGACGGCGATTTCTATGCCGTTCAATCGACGGGGGGTCTGTTCCCACTGGAGCATGCTCGTCGCGACTGCGTGCGCATGCTGGAATCCGGCCCTGCTGCAGGTGTGATTGGCGCACAAGCCATTTGTGCTCAGCTGGGCCTGCCGGATTCCATCGCTTTTGACATGGGCGGAACCACCGCGAAAGCCGGGGTGATCAGCGAAGGGCGCCCACTCACCACAGGCAGTGCGCTGATTGGTGGCTATGAAAAAGCCCTGCCCATTCAGATCCCGATGATGGACATCTTCGAGGTGGGCACTGGCGGTGGCTCGATTGCCCGCGTCGAGCTGGGCAATTCACTGCGCGTGGGCCCACGTTCGGCGGGCTCCATGCCCGGTCCTGTGTGCTATGGCCGTGGTGGTGAAGAGCCAACGGTGACCGATGCCAATTTGATCCTGGGACGCCTAGACGAGCACAACTTCCTGGGGGGCGAAATGCCGCTTTACCTGGACCGTGCCCGCCAAGCGATGGACGACAAAGTGGCCAGCCCTTTGGGCCTGGATGCGACCCGTGCTGCTGATGGCATCTTGCGCATTGCGGTCACGCAGATGTCGCACGCCGTGAAGGCGGTGACAACGGAGCGTGGCCTGGATGCTGGCAGTTTCACCATGGTGGTTTATGGCGGTGCGGGTCCTCTGCATGCGTCGGCCATTGCCCGCGAAATCGGTATCCGCAATGTACTGATCCCTTACGCACCCGGCTACTTCTCGGCTTACGGCATGCTGTTTTCCGACTTGCGTTACGACTACGTGCGGTCGGTCTTTCGCCGTCTCGATGGCTTGTCTTTTGAAGAAATCGAAGCCATTTACAAAGAGATGGAAGACGAAGGACGCGCTGCTATCGGCGCTTCACAGATTCGCCCTGAAGAAATGGTGTTTGAGCGTGCCGGTGACATGCGCTATTTCGGACAGGAGCATGCCGTGACAGTGGACTTGCCGCGGGAATACTTCGACCGCAAGGATCGGGCCGCCATCAAAAACCATTTTGATGAAGTGCACAAGGTCCGTTATGGCACATCTGCGCCCAAGGAGCCCGCAGACATCGTGAGCCTGCGAGTCACAGTGATGGGGCGCATGAAGAAGCCGCCACGCAATGAGGTGGCCACTGGACAAGAAAAGCCGGATGCACAAGCGCTGCGTGCGCACAAGCCGGTCTATTTCCGCAGCGCGGGTGACTATGTCTCAACGGCTGTTTACAAGCGGGACCTCCTCAAAAGCGGCAACCTGATCCAGGGTCCTGCACTCATCGAAGAGCACGCGTCCACCACGGTGGTACAGCCGGGTGACACGCTTCGTGTTGACCCCT
>JBDKEX010000278.1:0-11660 GCA_039798985.1 Pseudomonadota bacterium
ATACTGATGTACGTGGTCAACAAGACAAGCCTGGGGCGTGCCATGCGTGCCACGGCCGAAAACCCCCGAGTCGCGGGACTCATGGGCATACGCCCCGATGTGGTGATCTCCGCCACCTTCATCATTGGGGCCATGCTGGCCGCCATTGCGGGGGTCATGTGGGCGTCCAACTACGGCACGGTGCAGCATTCCATGGGCTTTATGCCGGGCCTGAAGGCTTTTGTGGCCGCGGTGTTCGGCGGCATTGGCAACCTGGCGGGTGCGGTGGTGGGTGGTATCTCGCTGGGGTTGATTGAAGCGCTGGGGGCCGGCTACCTGGGCCAACTCACGGGCGGCTTCTTGGGCAGCCAGTATTCCGACATATTTGCCTTCATTGTGCTGGCGTTTGTGTTGACTTTGCGTCCATCCGGCTTGCTGGGTGAACGTGTGGCCGACCGGGCCTGACCGAAGCAGGAGCACCAAGCATGTTGAACTCCAAACAAGGCAAACTGATTGCTTTTCTGCTGGCAGCGGTGGCGCTGCTGGTTTTGCCCGTCATTCTGCAAGGCTACGGCAACGCCTGGGTCCGCATTGTGGACATGGCGCTGTTGTACGTGTTGCTGGCACTGGGCCTGAACATTGTGGTGGGCTATGCCGGCCTGCTTGATTTGGGTTACATCGCGTTCTTTGCGGTGGGGGCTTACATCATGGGCTTGCTGGGGTCGCCCCATCTGGCCGATGCCTTTCCTGCCATCAAAGCAGCGTTCCCCAACGGTCTGCACTACAACATCTGGGTGTTGATGATTTTTGCCGCCTTGATAGCCGGGGTGGTGGGCATGGTTCTGGGGGCCCCCACCTTGAAGTTGCGCGGGGACTACTTGGCCATTGTGACGCTGGGTTTCGGTGAAATCATCCGGATTTTTATGCTGAACATGGACCGGCCGATCAACATCACCAACGGTCCCAAGGGTTTGAGTCAGATCGATTCGATTTCGATTTTTGGCATCAACCTGGGCAAAACCTTGCAAGTGGGAAGCTTTACTTTTCAGTCGGTCACGCTGTACTACTACCTGTTCCTGTTCATGGTGGTGTTGTCGGTCATCATTTGCTACCGGCTCGAGCGTTCGCGCATTGGCCGCGCGTGGATGGCCATTCGTGAAGACGAAATCGCTGCCAAGGCCATGGGCCTGAACACACGCAACCTCAAACTGCTGGCTTTTGGCATGGGGGCGTCATTCGGCGGCATGTCCGGGGTCATGTTTGCCTCGTTTCAGGGTTTTGTGTCGCCCGAGTCGTTCTCGCTGATGGAGTCGACCATGGTGGTGGCCATGGTGGTGCTGGGGGGCTTGGGCCACATACCCGGCGTGATTTTGGGCGCTTTGCTGTTGGCAGGCTTGCCCGAGGTGTTGCGCCATGTGGCGCACCCGCTCACCGCGCTGACCGACGGTCGCCTGGCGCCCGAAGTGCTGCGCCAGTTGCTGGTGGCTCTGGCCATGATCATTGTCATGCTGTTGCGTCCGCGGGGCTTGTGGCCTTCGCCTGAGCACGGCAAATCCTTGTCCAAGTGAAGCGGAGACCAAAATGAGTGAAACCGTTTTGAAAGTCGCCGACGTCACCAAACGATTTGGCGGATTGCAGGCCCTGGGCGGTGTGGGCATTGAAATCAAGCGCGGTCAGGTCTATGGCCTGATTGGCCCCAATGGCGCGGGCAAGACCACGTTTTTCAACGTGCTGACCGGCCTCTACACCCCAGACACCGGTACCTTTGAGCTGGCGGGCAAACCTTACACGCCCACGGCGGTGCACGAGGTGGCCAAGGCGGGCATTGCGCGCACCTTCCAGAACATTCGGCTGTTCGCCGAAATGACCGCGCTGGAAAACGTGATGGTGGGCCGGCATGTGCGCACCAAGTCGGGCTTGGTGGGCGCCATTTTGCGCACGCCCCGCTTCAAAGCCGAAGAAAAAGCCATTGCCGAACGCGCACAAGAGCTGCTGGACTATGTGGGCATTGGTAAGTACGCCGACTACAAGTCGCGCACGCTGAGCTACGGCGACCAACGCCGCCTGGAAATCGCACGTGCCCTGGCCACCGACCCGCAATTGATTGCGCTGGACGAACCGGCCGCAGGCATGAACGCGACCGAGAAGGTGCAGCTGCGCGAGCTGATTGACCGCATCCGCAACGACAACCGCACCATTTTGCTGATTGAACACGACGTGAAACTGGTGATGGGCTTGTGTGACCGGGTGACGGTGTTGGACTATGGCAAACAGCTTGCCGAAGGCACGCCGGCCGAAGTGCAGAAGAACGAAAAAGTCATCGAAGCCTATTTGGGCACCGGAGGTCACTGACATGGCACAAACATTGTTGAAGGTCGCGGGCCTGCGGGTGTCTTATGGCGGTATCAAAGCGGTCAAGGGGGTGGATCTTGAAGTGCGCGAAGGCGAGCTGGTCACCCTGATTGGTTCCAACGGCGCGGGCAAAACCACCACCATGAAGGCCATCACTGGCACCTTGGGTTACGAGTCGGGCACCATCGAATACTTGGGCAAAAGCATCAAAGGCAAAGGCTCTTGGGATTTGGTCAAAGAAGGCTTGGCCATGGTGCCCGAAGGGCGCGGCGTGTTCACCCGAATGACCATCACCGAAAACCTGCTGATGGGCGCTTACATTCGCCAAGACAAACCGGAAATTGAAGCCGACATTGAAAAAATGTTTGGGATTTTTCCACGATTGAAGGAGCGCAAAGACCAACTGGCCGGCACCATGAGCGGCGGCGAACAGCAAATGCTGGCCATGGCCCGCGCGCTCATGAGCCGCCCCAAGGTGCTGCTGCTGGACGAGCCCTCCATGGGGCTTTCCCCCATCATGGTGGACAAGATTTTTGAAGTGGTGCGCGACGTTTACTCCCAGGGTGTGACCGTTTTGTTGGTGGAGCAAAACGCGCGCCGCGCTTTGCAAATTGCCGACCGGGGCTACGTGATGGATTCGGGCGAAATCACCATGACGGGCGAAGGCAAAGCCATGCTTGACGACCCCAAGGTGCGTGCGGCTTATTTGGGCGAAGCGGCCTGAGCGCGCTGATTTTTAGAAAGCCGCTTCTCAAAATTACAATAGAGGGTTGGTGTGCGTTGGCGCACCCCCTCTTTTTTCTTTTTCATGACCCAAAATGCTGCTCCCCAGGCCGCCGGTGCTGCTCCAGCCACCGCGCATTCCGACGACAACCAACTGATCGCCGAGCGCCGCGAAAAGCTCAAGCACCTGCGTGAAGCCCAGCAAGCGGGGCACGGACCCGCCTTCCCCAACGACTTCAAGCCGCAGCACAAAGCCGAAGACCTCTTTGCCGAATACGACGGCATGAGCAAAGAAATGCTCGACCCCATGACCGTGCGCGTCAGCGTGGCAGGGCGCATGATGCTCAAGCGCGTGATGGGCAAGGCCAGTTTCGCCACCTTGCAAGATTCCTCGTTTGGCCCGAGCGGTGGACGCATCCAGATCTACCTGAACAACGACGGCGTGGGCGAAGCCGTGCACACTGCGTTCAAACACTGGGATTTGGGTGATATTGTGGCGGCCGAAGGCGTGCTGTTCAAAACCCGCACGGGCGAGCTGACCATACAGGCCGACAAGGTGCGCTTGATCACCAAAAGCCTGCGCCCCATGCCGGACAAGTTCCACGGCATCCACGACCAGGAAATCAAGTACCGCCAGCGTTATGTGGACTTGATGACTGACGAACAGGCCCGCAAGCGCTTCATGGCGCGCAGCCAAGCCGTCACCAGCATCCGCGAATTCATGGTGCAGCACCAGTTTCTGGAGGTGGAAACCCCCATGCTGCACCCGATTGCCGGGGGTGCCAACGCCAAGCCCTTTACCACCCACCACAACGCGCTGGAGCAAGACATGTTCCTGCGCATCGCCCCTGAGCTGTACCTCAAGCGGCTGATCGTGGGCGGCTTTGAACGCGTGTTTGAAATCAACCGCAACTTCCGCAACGAAGGCATCAGCGTTCGCCACAACCCCGAGTTCACCATGATGGAGTTTTACGCCTCCTACTGGAACTACCTGGATTTGATGGCTTTTACCGAGCAGCTGATTCGCCACGCGGCACACCGGGTGTGTGGCGGTGCCAAATTGAGCTACCAAGGGCGCGATGTGGACCTGGAGGCACCGTTTGAGCGTTTGACCATACGCGAAGCGATTTTGAAGCACACCGAAGCCGGCACCCAGGTGGACAACCGTGATTGGCTGGTGCAGCAACTCAAAAAACTGGGCATGGACCCGGTGAAGGACCGGCTCGACACCCGCAGCTTGGCCGGTCTGCAGGTGATGTATTTTGAAGAAACGGTGGAAGACAAGCTGTGGAATCCCACCTTTATTTGCAACCACCCCACCGAAATATCACCGCTGGCCCGCGCCAACGATGCCGACCCCACCATCACCGAGCGGTTTGAGCTCTACATTACTGGCCGCGAAATAGGCAACGGTTTCAGCGAGCTCAATGACGCCGAAGACCAAGCGGCCCGTTTCCACGCCCAGGTGGAAAACAAACACGCCGGCGACGACGAAGCCATGTTCTTCGATGCCGACTACGTGCGCGCGCTGGAATATGGCATGCCGCCCGCAGGCGGTTGCGGCATTGGCATAGACCGTTTGATCATGCTGCTGACCGACAGCCCCAGCATCCGCGACGTGATTTTGTTCCCGGCGCTGCGCCGCGAGGCCTGATCAGGCGTAGGCCTCCAGGGCCTTGCGCATTTTCTTCATCGCGGCCACTTCGATCTGGCGGACCCTCTCGGCGCTGACGCCGTATTCGGCCGCCAGTTCGTGCAGGGTCATACCACCGCTGCCGTCGTCGTTCACTTTGAGCCAGCGCTCGGCCACAATGCGGCGCGAACGGTCGTCCAACTCGCCCAGGGCTTGGGCCAGCCCTTCGCTGGCCAGCAGATCGCGCTGGGTGGCCTCGATCACTGCTGTGGGTTCATGCCGGGCATCGGCCAAGTAAGCAATCGGGCCGTAGGCTTCCTCACCGTCGTCGCCAGGGGTGGGGTCCAGCACCACGTCGCCGCCCGAGAGGCGGGTTTCCATCTCCAGAACCTCTTCGCGCTTGACGTTGAGCTCGCGGGCCACCACGTCAATTTCGTGCTCGCTCAGTGTGTCGCGGTGCAGGTGTTGCAGGTCGTCGGCTTCGGCGGCATCGGTTTTGAAGCCGGCTTTCATGCTGCGCAGGTTGAAAAACAACTTGCGTTGCGCCTTGGTGGTGGCCACCTTGACCATGCGCCAGTTTTTCAGAATGTATTCGTGAATCTCGGCCTTGATCCAGTGCAAGGCGTAGCTCACCAGGCGCACACCTTGGTCGGGGTCGAAGCGTTTGACCGCTTTCATCAGGCCCACGTTGCCTTCCTGGATCAGATCGCCATGGGGCAGGCCATAACCCAGGTACTGGCGCGACACCGACACCACCAGGCGCAGGTGCGACATCACCAGCTTGCCGGCCGATTCCAGGTCGTTGTCGCGGCGCAGGCGTTGGGCAAAGTCCTTTTCTTCCTCGGGGGTGAGCAAAGGCAGGCGGTTGACCGCAGAAATGTAGGCGTCCAGGTTGCCCAACGGGGGCAACACCACAGACGAACCGGTCCAGCCCTTGGCAGCGGGGGCCAGCGCAAAAGTAGAAGCAGTGGCAGCGTTCATAGATGACTCAACTCCCTGTGTGATTCGGGAATATCCGAATGTTAGCACTCTTGTGGGTTGAGTGCTAAATGGGCGCATTGGTTCCGTTCGGTTGCGGTTTGAATGCAAAAAAACCGGATTTTTTTAATGCCCTAGGCTAAAGTGAGTATCTGCCCGGAATTTTCCTGAAATTGCTGCTTGGGGCGGGCATTGGCTGTTTGTCATGGCACAGAACACAACGGGATTCACAGAACACCGCTATTCGCTTCGCAGCACCTTGTTGTGGTTGGTTGCCGCTTGTATTGTGCCGGCCACCTGCGTCATAGCTTATTTGCTGTGGCAAGTGTACGAGCTTGAGCGCAAACAAGTGTTCAACAGCACATCCTTGTTGGCACGCAAGGTGGCGGCCGATCTGGACAGGGAGCTGTCGGCAATTGAGTCCGGCTTGCATGTCTTGGCCGAATCGCGCCAGCTGCAAACCGGCGATCTTGAGGCCTTCCACGCCTACGCCGCACGTGCGGTAACCACCCAAATTGTCTACAACTATGTGCTGCTGGACGCGCAAGGCCGACAGGTTTTGAACACCGTCTTGCCCTATGGGTCGCCGTTGCCTGCCACAGGCAACCCGCCCATGCTGCAAACCATTTTTGACAGCGGGCAAACTGTGTTGACCGACTACTTTATAGGCCCCGTGACCCGAAGGCCGGCCATTGCCATGGGCGTGCCCGTGCGAATCCATGGCGACATTCGATACGTGCTGGCGGTGGGCATGTCGCCCGATGCGATAGGGCGCATTTTGGGGGCCAATCCGCTGCCCTCGGGTTGGCTGATGGCCATTTTGGATGCCTCGGGGACGATTGTGGGACGCTCCAGAGCGCCTGACCAGTTTGTGGGGCAACAAGCCACGCCTCAGCTGTGGAGCCGGGTGCTGAATCAACGCGAGGGTGCTTTTGTTTCGATCAACAAGGAGGGTGAGCAGGTGTACACCGGGTTCACCCGGGCCGGCATGTACGACTGGGTGGTGGTGGCGGGCGCACCGATGCGCGAAGTGGATGCCCAGGTGGTGGCTTGGGTGGCGCGTGCCAGCATTGGGGTGGCCGTGGCCCTGTTGCTGGGGGTGTGGATGGCACTCAGGGTGGTGCGCAAGGTGGTGTCCACTGTGAAGGACCTGAACGAAGCTGCGAGTCAAATTGGCGATGGGCAGCCGGTGAAGCTGCCCCTTATTTCTTTGAAAGAAGCCGATGCGGTGGGGCAAGCCATTGCCCAGGCTTCTTTGACGGCTGCGCAAATTCGCCACATGGCGCACCACGACGCACTGACCGGCCTAGCCAACCGCTGGTTGTTTGACGAATTGTTGCAGCACCAACTGGAGCAAGCAAAAAGGGCGCAGTCGGGGTTGACCGTGCTGGCAATGGATTTGGACGGATTCAAAGCGGTGAATGACCGGTACGGCCACACCGGCGGTGACGACGTGCTGAAAGAAGTTGCCCGTCGAATTGCATTGGTGGTTCGTGCGGCGGACACCGTGGCGCGCATGGGGGGTGACGAGTTTGCCGTGTTGCTGGCCGATGCCACCGACCAAGAGAGCGTTGCACAAATTGCGACGCGTTTGTTGGACGGGTTGTCCCAGCCCTACGATGGCGTGGAGTGCGCGCTGTCTGTGAGCATTGGCATAGCGCAATACCCCGAAACTGCTCAAAACGCCACCGACTTGCTGAGGATTGCAGACGAGGCGTTGTATGAAGCCAAAAAGACCGGGAAGTGGCGCGTGGTCTGGGCCGCTTGATGGGGCCGAACCCGGATCAGCAAAGAAAATCCTCCGCCTTGCCTGATTCAAGCTGATGAACTGGTTGCAACTCACGACTTTCTTCATCCAGAAAGTCCAGCATCTGTTTGAACGAATTCACATGCAAGGTTTCCTATGCAAGAAAACCGCATTGGCCAAGCGCTCTTTTGGCCGCATTTTGATTTCACGGCGTTGTCGTGGGCATCGCGGGTATTGATAGCCTATGGCGCGTTGATGTGGTTGGGTTGTGGCATCACCTACTTTGTGTCGTTGGGCGATGTTCGCACCCTGCGGGAGGTGGGAATATGGGTCAAACCCATGAAATTTATGGCGGCCACGGCCCTGTTTGCCTGGACCACTGTCTGGGTCACCGAATTGGCCCATGCGAACCTCACACACGGACCTGCGTACAAAGGCATTTGCGCATTGATCGTGGTCACGTCCTTTTTTGAGGTGGCGTATATCACCTACCAGGCTTCGCAGGGGGCCCCATCCCACTACAACACAAGCTATCCTTGGCACGCCTTCATGTTTGGCCTGATGGCCGTTGCGGCGGTGGGGCTTACCGCGTCCCAAGCATGGTTGGCTTGGGAAATTTGGGCCGCGCGGGGCAGCAGTACCCTGTCCGTCATTGCGTGGGGCGTTGTCATTGGCTTGGTGCTCACATTCTTGCTATCCACCACCAGCGGCTTCCTTTTGGGCGGAAAACAACCGCCCGCAGGGTCGGGGCTGCCCGTTTTCGGTTGGCATTTGTACAAGGACATTCGCCCATCCCACTTTCTGGGTGTACACGCCCAGCAACTCATTCCGCTTTGGGCAATTTGCGTGGATCGATTCTTTGGAAGCCATGCAACGCAGGCACTTGCCGCTGGGAGCAGCCTGTATGTGATTGCGTGGGGGTTGCTGACTTGGAGCAGCCTGGCCAATTGAACTGAAGCATGCCCTGGGCAATGCTCAAAAGAAAAACCCCAAGTAAAACAAATACTTAGGGTTTATATTTGGCGGAAAGAGAGGGATTCGAACCCTCGATACAGTAGAAACTGTATACCGGATTTCGAGTCCGGCGCATTCGACCACTCTGCCATCTTTCCGCGTGTCGAAGGCCGGATTCTAGCAGCACCGGGGCCGCAATTGCCGCGGCGCTTTTAGTCGGCGTTACGCAGCGTTTGCAAAGCAGCGTCTGCCTCAACACCGGTGGCCTCGGCCGCCACCGCCACCTGGGCGTGCAGTTCGGGGCATGTTTGGTAGCCACATTCTTTGAGTTTCGCTATGGTTTGGCCCGCCGCTTTGGGCGAATCAAAGCCCTGGCTTTGCAGCAGCACGCGGCCTTTGGCGTCTGCCAGTTTGAAATAAAACTGGCCGTCTTTTTCGCGGTACTGCTTGAAGCTGGGCAGAGCGGTTTTTTCTGCCTTGCCGGTTGTGTTCTGAGCAGTGGCTTGCAGGGGGCGCAGGCCCACAGCGTGTTTCAATTTCGCGGTAAACGGGGTTGCAATAGCGCGCGCTTTAACGCCGCCCTGTTGCAGCAATGTTTCCACCTGTTCGGGGTGGGCCATCAACTCGTCGTAGGTGGCCCGCATGGGGGCAATTTCACGGTCTATGCGTTCAAACAGCATTTGTTTGGCGTCGCCCCAGGCAATGCCATCGGAGTAGGCTTGGGCCAAGGCAGCGGTTTCTTCGGGCGTTGCAAAGCCTTGGTAAATCTGGAACAGGGCGGAGCCCTCGGTGTTTTTGGGCTCGCCCGGTGCTTTGGAGTCGGTCAATATGCCCATGATCAGCTTTTTCAGCTGCTCACGCGGTGCAAAGAGCGGGATGGTGTTGTCGTAGCTCTTGCTCATTTTGCGGCCGTCCAGGCCGGGCAAGGTGGCCACCGATTCTTCAATCACCGCCTCGGGCAACGTAAAGTGTTCACCGTACAGGTGGTTGAAGCTGCTGGCCATGTCGCGGGCCATTTCGATGTGCTGGATTTGGTCGCGTCCCACCGGAACCTGGTGGGCGTTGAACATCAAAATGTCGGCGGCCATGAGCACCGGGTACATGAAAAGGCCGGCGGTTACGCCGTCGTCGGGTTCGTTTTGCGCGGCCGCGTTTTTGTCCACGGCTGCTTTGTAAGCGTGCGCCCGGTTGAGCAGGCCTTTGCCGGTAACGCAGGTCAAAAACCAGGTGAGTTCAGGAATTTCGGGGATGTCGGACTGGCGATAGAAAGTGACCTTGGCCGGGTCCAGACCGCAGGCAATCCAGGTGGCGGCAATTTCCAGGGTGGAGCGTTGGATGCGGGCCGGGTCGTCAATTTTGATCAGGGCGTGGTAATCGGCCAAGAAAAAAAAGCTCTCGACGTGGTTCAGCCGGCTGGCGCGCACGGTGGGCCGAATGGCCCCTACGTAGTTGCCCAAGTGGGGGGTGCCCGAGGTGGTGATGCCGGTGAGGACGCGGACTTTGCTCATATCAAACAACTTTTAAAACAACAACCAACGCAAGGGGCTGACCAACAAATCAATCAAGCTGCTGCTGATGGACATGAGTGGGCGCAGCCACACATTGCCCACCACGCCCGAGACCACCAGTGCCATCACAATAAAAAACCCCCAAGGCTCAATGCGCGAAACGGCCACAGCGGCTTTCCAAGGCAGCAAGCCTACCAAAATGCGGCCTCCGTCCAGCGGGGGCAACGGGAACAGGTTGAAGGCAAACATGACCAGGTTGACCATCAGCCCGGCCCTGCACATTTCAATGAAAAAACGCTCTTCAAGGCCCACGGCCAGCAGCAAGTAGCCCAATATCACCCACAGCACCGCCTGCCCGAAGTTGGAGGCGGGCCCGGCCAGGGCCACCCACACCATGTCCCGCTTGGGGTGACGCAGGCGACCAAAATTGACCGGGACTGGCTTGGCATAGCCAAACAGAAAAGCCCCCGAGGTGGCGAAATACAGCAACAGCGGCATGGCAATCGTGCCCACCGGGTCGATGTGCTTGAGCGGATTGAGGGTGATTCGTCCTTGAACGTATGCGGTGTTGTCGCCAAAGTGCCTGGCCGCGTAGCCGTGCGCCGCTTCGTGCACGGTGATGGCAAAGAGCACCGGCAGAGCGTAAATGGCAACCGTCTGAATGATTTGGGCAAAGTCCATGGGGCTATTGTGGCAGGCTGCTGCCCGGTTTTTGCTTCAAAGGCCCAACATTGAAACTTGGCCCCGCCCCTCACGCAGCACCGCTGGCTCGCCACCGGTGTTCATGGGGGTGAGGTCGACCACGCTGGTGGGGTCTAGGGCGCAGGCGCCAGCGTCCAGCACGGCCGCCAGCTCGTGCTCAAAACGCTCGCGGATGTCGTGGGCGTCATTCATGGGCGCTTGTTCGCCAGGTGCTATCAGGGTGGTGGCCAGCAGGGGGGCGCCGTGCAGCTCCAACAGTGCTTGCAGCACGGTGTGCTCGGGCACCCGCAAACCTATGGTTTTGCGAGACGGGTGGCTGACGCGGCGTGGCACCTCTTTGCTGGCTTCCAATATGAAAGTGAACGGCCCCGGCGTGCCCAGCTTCAGCAGCCGGTATTGGCGGTTGTCAACACGTGCGTAGCTGGCCAGTTCACTCAGGTCGCGGCACAGCAGGGTCAGGTGGTGTTTGTCGTCCACACCGCGGATGCGGCGCAGGCGGTCGGCGGCGGCTTTGTCGTCCAGGTGGCACACCAAGGCGTAGCTGGAATCGGTGGGTACGGCCAACACGCCGCCTTTTTGCAGCAAGGCCACGGCTTGCTTGAGCAAGCGGGGCTGCGGGTTTTGGGGGTGAACTTCAAAATACTGTGACATGGCAGCGATTGTCCCACCTCAGGGGCGGACCTCACTGCTCTGCGGGCCTGCTGCGGGCTGCCAGCCAAGCCAACGAGGCCCCACACAGCACGATCAAGAATATGCCCCACCACTCCATGTGCCCGGGGACATGGTCAAACACCCACCAGCCCGCAAACACCGCAAAGCCGACCTGGGCGTACAAATAAGGGGCCAGCATGGCCGCAGGGGCCCGCGCAAAGGCCTGGATCAGCAAAAAGTGGCCGGTGGTGCCCATGGTGCCCGCCAAAAACAACAGCGCTCCGGTGGACAGGTCGGGCACAGGTTGCCAGATCCAGGGCAGGCCCAGGGTCATGATCAACGCCCCCGCCCAGCCGGTGTAGAAGTGCATGGTCATGGCGCTTTCGGTACGGGCCATGCGGCTGGTCAGGATTTGAAAAACCGCGTAAGCCAG
>JBDKEX010000279.1:0-11234 GCA_039798985.1 Pseudomonadota bacterium
CCTTTTCGCTGTTACGGAAGAGATGAAAACCAACCTGATGCGAACGGCCTACAACCTCATCATTTATGAGGCGCTGGATTTCACGGTGGGCCTGTTCACCAAAGAGGGTGATACGGTGTCCATCGGTTTGGGGTTGCCGATGTTCATCCGGGGCATGTCGGAGACCGTCAAGTCCAAGATCAGGCACTTCGGCTACGAGAACATCCACCTCGGCGACATTTTGGTGACCAACGATGCCTACACCACCGGCAGCCACCTGAACCACTTCACCTTCACCATGCCGGTCTTCCATGAAGGTGAGTTGATTGGCTTTACCTGCTGCATGGCGCACTGGCTGGATGTGGGCGGCAGTTTGGGTCAGATCACCACAGACATTTTCTCTGAAGGCATTCAGATTCCCATCGTCAAATACCAAAACGCGGGCAAGGTCAACCAAGACTTGATCGACATCATTGGAATGAACGTTCGGATGCCCGAGAGGGCTTTGGGCGACCTGCGTGCCCAGATCACCGCCATCACCACGGGTGAACGTCGTTTTCTGGAGTTGGTGCAACGTTATGGCAACGATGCCGTGCAAGCCTCGATCCGCGAGATCATGAACGCATCGGAAGCTTTGGCTCGCCAAAACACGCTGACCATTCCCGATGGCGTGTACGAAGCCGAGTCTTTCATGGATGACGACGGCCTGGAGGTGGGCAAGCGCATCCCGATCAGGGTCAAGGTCACCGTCAAAGGTGACGAAATGGAAATTGACCTGTCGGACGTGAGTCGGCAGGTCAAAGGCTTCTATAACTCGGGATTCACCACGGGCATCGCGTGTGCGCAGGTAGCCTACAAGTGTTTGACGACACCTACCGACTACCCTGTGAATGACGGTAGTTTCCGGCCGCTGAAGGTGATCATGCCCATGGGCACGGTCATCAGCGCCGAGCGCCCCTACCCCATGCGGGTGTGGATGACCTTCCCGATGACGGTCATTGACACCATTTTCAAGGCCCTGGCACCGGCCATTCCCGATCGCGCCATCGCAGGGCACCATGCCGATCTGGTGTTCCCCAACATCCACGGCATTTCTCCTGAGGATGGGCGCCTGTTTATTGTGGGCATCGGCCCCTTGGGCGGCGGCTGGGGTGCCAAGAGCCGGGAGGACGGGGTTTCAGTCACCGTCTGTATCAACGATGGAGACACCCACAACAGCCCCACAGAGCAGCTCGAAGCCAAGTACCCGGTGCTGGTGGAAAGCTACAGAATCCGTGAGGACAGCGCTGGGGCAGGCGAATTCCGCGGTGGACTGGGCGCTGAAATGGTGGTTCAAGCACTCTCTCCGTTTTCAGTCACCACCCGAATTGACCGCATGCACTGCAAGCCCTGGGGACTGGAGGGTGGTGGTGAAGCCGCTGGCAATGGCATCGCCATACGTCGCAAAGGCCAATGGGCAGAAGACCTTCCCAACGCCAAGATTTTCAACGTGCGCCTCGAACGTGGTGACGCCTACAAGATGCTCTCTGGCGGCGGCGGCGGCTTCGGCAATCCATTCAAACGCGATCCTCACAAGGTAGCAGAAGATGTTCGCGAGGGCTACGTCACCAGAGAGGCGGCTGAAAAGCTTTATGGGGTGGTGCTGGATGACAAATTCCTGATCAATGAGGAAGGGACTTCAGCCCTCCGCGCCCATGTTTGATGTCATGGAAGAGAACACCACGCGTGCCCAGGCCACCTATTTGGCGGAACTCTGGCATCGGTTGTCAGCGCAGCACATTGCGCTGGGTTGTTCTTGCTCCATGAGTGGCATCAGTGTGACGCTGGAAGATTTCGAACGCGACATTGCCGACTATTTGTGGGCCGAAAGCGAGCGACTGGGTGCGACCGAAGTGGTCGCATTTTTGCTCACTCCAGGCCCTGTCGCTCAACAGGCCAAACCGATCAGAAACATCTTGGCGCGGTTACAAGCGGGTGAGGCAGATGAATGGGTTGCGCAATGGCTGCTTCCGCGCATGACCAAAACCATTGAATCTTATGCAAAGTTACATGGGCCCTCCATTGAAGCGCCTGCGCTTGGAGGATCAAGAGCTTGGCGTACGGGTTATCGAAATTAAGTTTTTTCCACAAAAAAGGAGACTCTTCATGACTGTGATGAAACGCAAATTGGCAGTGCTGACCTTGCTGCTTCTTGGCTCTGCCGCAATGGCTCAAACCAAATTCCCGGAGGGCCCTATCAAGATGGTGGTGCCCTTTGCGCCTGGCGGAGGAGTAGACAGCGCCGCGAGGTTGCTCGCCAAGCAACTGGGCTCGAATCTCAATGTGCCTGTGGTTGTGGAAAACAAGCCGGGCGCGAATGGCTCAGTGGGCGGAAAGTTCGTGCAAACGGCCAATGCAGACGGCTTGACCCTCTTGTTCTCTGCTTCTACACATGTGTTGGCTAAGCAAGTCATGGCCACCCCGCCGTATGACCCGCAGTCGGATTTTGCAGCCGTGGCCCGCGTCGGTGAAGCGCCCTTGATGATGGTAATTTCCCCCAACCTGCCCCAGACAAAACTGCCTGAAGTGATCGCTGCTGCCAAGCAAAGTCCGGACAAGTGGACCGCTGCACTGCCCGCACTGGGTGCAGCCAGCCATTTGGGAACACTGATGCTCGCCAAGCAAGGCAATCTGCCTAACCTTGTAACGGCTGTCTACAAAGGCACGGCACCTGCTTTGACAGACGTGGCCGGCGGCCATGTGCAAATTCAGATTGATGCCATTGTTGCGCTCCAAGGCATGGCCAAGTCCGGGAAGGTCAAGCCCATCATGGTCACCTCTTCAAAGAGAAGTGCGGTCATGCCCAATGTCCCAACTGCTGTAGAGAGTGGGTATCCAAAATTTGTTACCGAATCCTGGTACGGGGTTTGGGCGCCAAAATCCACCTCTATTGAACATGTCCAGTTTCTCAACAAAGCTATCAACGAAGCTGTTCAGCAGTTGACCAAGGCAGGAGCGCTTGAGTCGCTTGGAATTGAACCAGTCACTGAAAGCATCGAAGAATTCCGCAAATACACGGCGGCTTATGTTGCAGAAAGTGCCGACTTGCTCAAAGGGGCTGGGTTCAAACCTGAGTAATTTATCACCACCAAATTGACGGCCCTTCGGGGCCGTTCTTCTGGGTGGAATCGCCTGGCTTACGAGGCATTTATCAGGACGTTCACAGCATTTCAGATCATCGAACCACATCAGCAACAAAGCGTGTTTTGACTGCAGTTCAAAAGAAAAAAGCCTAATTAGATCAACTAATTAGGCTTGCATCTTGGCGGAGCAGGCGGGATTCGAACCCGCGGTGGGCTATTAACCCACACACGCTTTCCAGGCGTGCGACTTAAACCACTCATCCACCGCTCCGTGGAGCCTGAGATTGTACAGCAATTTACTTGGCCGGAATTGACTCCAAGGCCACGGTGGGCAGGCTTGGTGCAGCCTCCCGCTTTCTGGCAAGCAGGGTGTAAACGGTGGGCACAACAAAGATGGTAAGCAATGTGCCCACGGTCATCCCGCCCACAATCACCCAGCCAATTTGAGAACGACTTTCTGCGCCTGCACCGGTTGCCAAAGCCAAGGGAATAGCGCCCAAAACCATGGCCCCGGTGGTCATCAAAATCGGGCGCAAACGCAGCTCGGCGGAGCGGCGAACAGCCTCTTTGACAGCCAACCCTTCGTCACGCATTTGGTTGGCGAACTCAACAATCAAAATACCGTGCTTGGTGATCAAACCCACCAAGGTGATCAGCCCAATTTGGCTGAAAACGTTGAGCGTGCCGCCCGTAATTTTCAAAGCAAGCAAGGCGCCCAACATGGAAAGCGGGACGCTCAGCATGATGATCAACGGGTCAACAAAACTCTCAAACTGTGCAGCCAGCACCAAGTAAATAAAGACCAGGGCGAGCGTGAACACCATGGCCAACGAGCCGGACGAGTTGCGGAATTCGCGGCTTTGCCCGTTCAGATCGGTGGTGTAACCGGGGGGCAGTATTTCCTTGGCGGTGTCGTTCATAAAGGCCAAGGCTTCGCCCAAAGCGTAGTTGGGGGCCAAGTTGGCGGTGATAGACGCGCTGCGCCGTTGGCCAAAGTGATTCAACTCGCGTGGCACCACCACTTCCCGGGTCTTGACCAAAGAGGCCAAGGGGATCATTTCGTCGTTGCGCCCGCGCACAAACAGTCGGTCAATGTCTTCTGGGGTGCTGCGTTGGGAACGCTCTGTTTGAACCACCACGTCGTACTGTTCACCGTCTTTTTTGTAACGCGTTACCGAGCGGCCGCCAAGCATGGTTTCAACCGTCCGAGCGATGGCATCGACACTCACACCCATGTCGGCCGCGCGGTCGCGGTCCACATCCATGCGAATTTCGGGTTTGTTCAACCGCAAATCGGTATCAACCTGAACAAAACCCGGGTTTTCAGCGAGCTTGTCCTGGAACTGCCGCACCACGCGGGACAAGTTTTGATAGCTGTCTGAAGTGACAATCACAAAGTTGATTGGGCGCTCGCGGGCGCTCTGGCCCAAGGAAGGCGGGGTGATGGGGAATGCGCTTATGCCGGGCAAGCCGGCTATTTTGGGGGCAATCTCACGCGCCAGGTCTTGGGTGTTGCGGGTGCGCTCTTCCCAAGGGGTGGTGCGCAAAAACACGTTGCCCTGCGCCACCGTAGGGCTGCCCACGATCGCAAAAATGCGGTCGAACTCAGGGTAATTTTGACCAATCGACTCAATGGCCTGCGCGTAACGCCTTGTGTAGTCCAGGGTGGCACCGTCGGGACCGTTGATAACGGTGAGAATGACGCCCCGATCTTCGGTGGGGGCCAGTTCTTGTTTGGTGGTGGCAAGCAGCCACCAACTGCCGGCAGCGCTGGCCACCATGACCAGCACCACCAACCAACGCATGTTCAATGAACCTGCAAGCAAACGCCCGTAGGTGCTGGACACGGCGTTGAGCACGCGCTCCATACCGCGATCGAACAGACCCGGATTCGGGTTGTGCTTGAGCAGTTTGGAACACATCATGGGTGAAAGGGTGAGTGCCACGAAACCCGACACCAGCACCGCCCCCGCCAGGGCCAAGGCAAATTCGGCAAACAAACGGCCTGTTCGCCCCGGCGCAAACGCCAGCGGAGCGTACACCGCGGCCAAAGTCAGCGTCATTGCCACCACCGCAAAGCCAATTTCTTTGGCCCCGGTGATGGCCGCCTCAAACGGCTGCATGCCCTCTTCTATGTGGCGGAAAATGTTCTCCAGTACCACAATCGCATCGTCCACCACCAGGCCTATGGCCAGCACCAACGCCAGCAACGTCAGGGTGTTGATGGAAAACCCGAACAAGGACATCAGGGCAAAAGTACCGATGAGGCTGACCGGAATGGTGACCAGCGGAATGATGGATGCGCGCAGCGTGCGCAAGAACACAAAAATCACCAAAGCAACCAAACCCACCGCTTCAAGTATGGTGCTGTAAACCGCTTTGATGGATCGGTCAATAAACACCGAGCTGTCGTTGGCAACCTCGACCTTGATGCCTGGGGGCAAGTCGGTCTGGATTTTGTCCAACATGCCGCGCACAGCGGAAGAGAGTTCCAGGGGATTGGCGGTTGCTTGCCGTATAACACCCAAAGAAACGGAGTCCCGGCCGTTGAGACGAACGGACGTGCGCTCGTCTTGCGGGCCTTGCTTTACGCGCGCCACGTCGCCAATTCGAATCGGCTGGCCGTTGACGGTGCGTATCACCACCGCCTCAAACTCTGAGGGGCGACTCAAGTCGGTGGCGGCAGTGACGTTGAATTCACGTTGCTGGCTTTCAATGCGCCCGGCCGGAACTTCGAGGTTGGAACGGCGCAAAGCATCTTCCACGTCCTGCACAGTGAGGCGGTAGGCGGCCAAGCGATCCGGGTCCAACCACAAACGCATGGAGTATTTGCGCTCGCCATAAATGCGCACGTCGGCCACGCCTGCAGCGGTTTGCAGCATGGGCTTGGCAATCCGGTTGGCCAAGTCCGACAGTTGCAAAGAGCTGTGGGTGTCTGAGCTCAGCGCCAGCCACACCACGGGAAAAGCATCGGCCTCCACCTTGGCAATGACGGGTTCTTCGATCGATTGCGGCAAGCGCCCTCGAACCCGGCTGACCTTGTCTCGGACTTCAGCAGCTGCCGCATCGGGGTCGCGTTCAATTTTGAAGCGAACGGTGATTTGGCTTTGCTCCTGCCGGCTGATCGAAGTGATCACGTCCACGCCTTCGATACCCGCCAGGGAGTCTTCCAGTGTTTTGGAGACCTGTGACTCCACCACTTCGCTGGAGGCCCCCACAAAACGGGTGGACACTGTGACCGTGGGTTCGTCGATTTTGGGGTATTCGCGGACGGTGAGGCCCTTGAAAGACACCCAGCCCACCAAAACGATGAGCAGTGAGAGCACGGTCGCAAAAACCGGACGGCGTATGGATATTTCTGGCAGTTGCATGGCGGGGCCCTGTTGGCTCAGGAAGCGTTGGCGGGTTTTCCGGCACCGGCAGCGCCGGGGTTGCCTTTGGCTCCACCGGGCCCTGCCCCACCCCCTGCGCCTGCGGGTTTGGACATGTCAACCACTCGAACCGCTGTGCCGTCTTTTTGCAAACGCTGTTGTCCAGCCACCACCACCGTGTCGCCTTCGCTCAAGCCCTCGAGTACCTGCACTTGGGCACCACGTCGCACGCCCAGTTTGACCTCGGTGCGGCGCGAAACGGTTTTAATCGCTTCGCCTTCACCTTCTTTTTCCAAACGGAACACGAATTGCTTGCCGCCTTGGGGAACAACCGCTTCCTCTGGTACCACCAAAGCCTGGTCGTTCACCGAAAAAACCGTGTTTACCCGCGCAAACATGCCCGGTCGCACAGCATCACCCTTGCCTGACGGCAGCGAAGCACGGACTTGCAGTGACCGCGCATTGGCTTCTACCAAGGGGTTCACCGCCTGCACCTGGGCCTTGAAATCTTTGCCCGGCAGGGCGTCCAATTGCACCAGCACCGATTGCCCCACCGCCAACCGCGACTGGTATCTTTCTGGCAAGCGGAAATCCACCAACAGTGTGGAGGTGTCCTCCAGATTGACCAGGTCGGCCCCATCTTTCACGTAGTCACCCAGGTTGACGGTGCGCAGGCCCAGGGTGCCATCAAAAGGAGCGACGATGCGCATGCGGGCAAAGCGGGCTTCGGCCAGCTGAACTTGTGCTTCGGCCACTTGAAGGCTGGCCCGGCTTTCGTCCAGTGCGCGTTGGGCCACGAAACCCTGGGTCACCAGTTCCTCATTGCGTTTGAGGTTGGCGCGCGCAATGGAGAGCTGCGCCTGCGCCTGGCTGAGCTCGGCTTTTTGCAATGCGTCGTCTAAACGGACCAGCAATTGACCTTTGCGAATCCGGGCACCGTCGGCAAAGGCAATTTCTGCCACCCGGCCAGCCACCTCAGGGCGCAAGGTAACGCTTTGCCGAGAGCGCAGCGTACCCACCGACTGGGCATCATCCACCAAGGGCTGCACCTTGACTTTGGCCACTTCTACGCCCGGTGGGCCACCGGCCCCACCTGGGGCCCCTGTGCCGCCAGAACGCCCAGGCGCATTGGGCCCACCAGCCCCGCCAGAAGAAGCGCCTTGCGCCTGCCCAGAAGCGTTTGACTTGGGCGCTTGCTGCCACCACCAAGCTGCACCCGACGCCACACCGATACCGGCGGCTGCAACCACCCAATACAACACTTTTTTGGCCATGTTTAGATCAGTCGTATTGCCCGTCCAACTTCGGGCACGAACGGCACTTTAACAGCCTTGCGTAAAGGTTGCATGAAGTGCAAACCGTCACCTGCCTTTGGGTACGCCCCGGTTGGCCAGTGCATCTGCACGTTCGTTACCGGGGTTGCCCGCATGCCCCTTGACCCAATGCCATTCGAGCTTGTGTTCACTCTGGTTTACCAAGGCATCCAACGCCTGCCAAAGGTCCAGGTTTTTGACCGGTTGTTTGGATGCAGTGACCCAACCGCGGGCTTTCCAGCCGGCCACCCATTCGGTAACGCCCTTGCGCACGTATTCGCTGTCCATGTAAAACTTGACGTGGCACGGCCGTTTGAGCGCCCGCAAGGCTTCAATCACAGCGGTCAGCTCCATGCGGTTGTTGGTGGTTACGGGTTCGCCACCGAACAACTCGCGCTCGGCTGCGCCGGACTGCAACAGCACCCCCCAACCGCCGGGCCCCGGGTTGCCCTTGCAGGCGCCGTCGGTGTAAACAATGACTGTATTCAATGGTGTGCCTTGTGTTGTGCGTGTTTTTGGGCAACGGCCGCCGGCACCGAAACTGCGCGTTGCGGCTGCCAAGCTGGCCCCAACAAGCGCATACCACGCACCCGCTTGACCCCCACCATGCAGTAAACGGCGCCGAGCACTGGCCAGACCCTGGGGCCCAAGGCGTCCAGCCAAGACCAACGGTTGAGCCAGAGAGGCGTGGTAACCGGCGGTCGGTAGCACCCAAACTGCACCGACTCCACGTCAAAGCTCAGCAAACGCAACCAATCCCGCAAACGCCAGTGGCCAATGAAATCGCCAGCCTGTGGCAGGTAAAACCGGCCCAATGCGGTGCCCTGCAACCCAATATTGCCCAAAAGCCGGGAGCGTTGCTGCCGCAGGCCCCACCAACTTGCGGGATTCAAGCCTGAAATAACCACCTTGCCCTCGGGCACCAACACACGTTCCACCTCGCGCAGCACCGCATGGGGGTCTGCACTGAGCTCCAGGGTGTGTGGCAACACCACCAAGTCAATGCTGCTGGCAGGAAACGGCAAAGCGGCGGCGTGGGTCACCAGCGCCACCTGCAGCATGCCACCCGTGGGTGTTTCGGGGCCGGACCAATGCGGCATGACCAGCCAGCGGTGCGGCATGCGATTTTGAGCCAACGCATCAATGACGGGCAAGCCCAACTGCAGGGCGTGAAAGCCGAACAGGTCCGCCACCGTGTGGTCGAACCATGACCGCTCCTGCTCCAACAGGTATTGCCCAGGGGGCGTGTGGAACCAGGCCAGCAGTTCGTTGCCGGCCTGATCGCCGGCTTCAAGCGTTGGCGTGGTCGTCGCTCGAGGCATGCGACAAATCAAGGTTCAAGGGAGATGTTGCGCCCGGTTGCCCTTCAAAAACCGTGGCACGAATGATTTCGCGCATGGCCTTTTTTTCTTGGAAGCTGAGGGTGCGGCCCATTTCACGACGCACGCGCAGCAACAGGTGCCGATCGGTCTCGGGCGGAACGCCCTGGCTGTCGCGCATTTCGTCGTGCAGGTCCAATTTGGCATCGTGGGATTCTTCAGCCCACCAACCCGTCACCACCTGCCGCACTTGGTCCAACCAGTCTTGTGCCGGGGGCGTGGTGCTGAAATACGATTCGCTCGAACTTTCACTCTCGGTGGGCACAGCCATATTGGCATAGTGGCTGGTGCGGGGCACCTCTGTTGCTTGGTAAACAGCGCGGGCGCTCTGCCACTGGTTACCGGCCACCCACAAGGCTTGCCACGCCTCAGCCGGAATGGCCAAGCGCCTGTCGGCTTGGGCGAGCAACCGGGCCCAGCTGGGGTCTTCGGCCGACAAACGGCCCACGTCCAGCGAGGCCTCGTCGGCCAACACCATCACCCTGAGTCCTCGCCACTGGGCTTCGTCAATGTAGGGTATGAGGCGCTCATCGTCACTGGCCAACAAAACGGTGTTGCACTGCCCGCGTTGCGCCAGTTGGGTCAATTCCAAGCCCAGGGCACGAACCAAGCCCAAACCGCCGTCTGCACTGTGTTGCGGAACCGTGCGGGCCACCAGATCGTCGTGCAACTCAAGCGAAGGTTTGTCAGTGAACAGGTAAACACGCAAAAAATGAGCGTCAGGGCTGGCTTGTTGGGCAAGTTCGCCCATAACCGGCACCAACGCTCCACGCAAAATGGCGCTTTGCGCCCCAGATTGCTGGGTAGACAACCAACCTAAGTAGCGCTCATCCACCAGCGCAACCGTTTGGGCAGCTGTGGGGTTTTGTTGATGGGTGGTTGGATAAGGGTGCCGGCCGACGCTTCTTTTAGCTAAATGGAATTTTGTTTTCATTAGAAAAATCACCCTAAATAGTTGGGTGAGTTGGTAAAGGCGCTGATTTTGACACGGAACCCGCCTGACCTTGGAGCGCGAGTGGGTATGCTGTGCGCTGTGAACTTTGCGCAACTGCTTTTCCCCGACTTCTCGCTGATCTTGATCGGCTATTTGCTGTGCCGTTTTACAGCACTGAACAAGGGTGTTTGGGAACCGGTGGAAAGACTGGTGTATTACCTGCTGTTCCCGGTGTTGTTGTTCACTTCCATTTTAAAAACCCCGCTTGACTGGCGGTCAGCCACGCAGCTCATGGGTGCGGGGGTGACCATGGGGGTGTTGGGCATTTTGCTGGCCTATTCGCTGCCCTATTGGCCTGGGTTGGGCAACAGCATGGACCGCCGTTTGCACGCGGCGAGTGCGCAGGTGGGGTTCAGGTTCAACTCTTTCATTGCACTGGCGCTGGCCGAAAAAGTCGCCGGACCTCAGGGCCTGCCCATGTTGGCCGTGTTGATTGGGGTGTTGGTGCCCTTGTTCAATATAGGGGCGATTTGGCCAATGGCGCGGCACGCGCAAAGAGGGTTTTGGGTTGAGTTGGTGCGCAACCCGTTGATTGTGGCCACAGCAAGTGGTTTGTTGGCGAATCTTATGGGGCTGGCAATACCGGAATGGTTGTCGCCAACTTTCAACCGGATAGGGCAGGCCTCTTTGGCCATGGGGTTGATGGCAGCTGGCGCCGGCATGCAGTTTGGCGCCATGGCGCAAGCAAAAAGCCTGGCAGCCGCCACCCTGTTCATCAAACACCTGGCGCTGCCCTTGATTGCTTTCGGAATGGCACGCCTGTGGCAATTGGCACCTTTGCAAACCCATGTGCTATTGATGTTTTCGGCGGTTCCAACCGCCTCTACCTGTTACGTGCTGGCCGTGCGCATGGGCTACAACGGCGCTTATGTGGCTGGGCTGATCACACTGTCCACCTTGCTTGGGGTGGCCAGCTTGCCCTTTGCATTGGGTGTATTGGCAGGCTGGTGAACCGCCCGGATGGCTTGTGCTTGCACCACAGGCCAGTTCAAGGTGACTGCAAGGTGGCGATGCGGCGCTCAACTTGATGAACCAAAGCAGTGTCGCCCTGTTGCTGTGCGTACTGCATTTGCAAT
>JBDKEX010000280.1:0-8314 GCA_039798985.1 Pseudomonadota bacterium
GGCTTTTGGCAGGCATTCGCCTTTTGGCTGAAGCTGGGCTTCATCAGCTTTGGTGGCCCGGCCGGACAGATTTCGATCATGCACCAAGAACTGGTCGAGAATCGGCGCTGGATTTCCGAGCGGCGCTTTCTGCACGCACTGAACTACTGCATGGTGCTACCCGGCCCGGAAGCGCAACAGCTGGCTACCTATATCGGCTGGCTGATGCACCGAACGTGGGGCGGCATCGCAGCGGGCGCCCTGTTTGTACTGCCATCGCTGCTGATTCTGATTGCACTGTCCTGGGTGTACATCGCTTTGGGTGAGATGCCGCTGGTCGCTGGTTTGTTCTATGGCATCAAGCCTGCCGTGACCGCCATCGTGCTACAGGCCGCACACCGAATTGGCTCGCGCGCCCTCAAAAACAACTGGCTGTGGGGGATCGCAGCGGCCTCGTTCATCGCCATTTTTGCGGCCAACGTTCCCTTTCCGGCCATCGTCGCTGCCGCTGCGCTGTTCGGCTACATCGGGGGGCGGCTGGTGCCGGACAAGTTCAAGACCGGTGGCGGGCATGGCCAAGCTGACAAAAGCTATGGCCCGGCATTGATCGATGACAATACGCCGACGCCAGAGCACGCCAGGTTTCGCTGGACGCGTCTGTTTCAGGTGGTCATGGTGGGTGGCGTGCTGTGGCTGTTGCCTATGGGCCTGTTGACAGTTTACGTGGGCTGGAACCACACCCTGACCCAAATGGGGTGGTTCTTTACGAAAGCTGCTTTTCTGACCTTTGGTGGGGCCTATGCCGTTTTGCCCTATGTATACCAAGGGGCTGTTACCCACCATGGCTGGCTCACCCCCACGCAAATGATTGACGGCCTTGCTTTGGGTGAAACCACGCCTGGCCCGCTCATCATGGTGGTGGCTTTTGTGGGTTTCGTGGGCGGTTATGTCAAGGCTCTATTTGGCCCAGATGCACTTTTTCTCGCTGGCGCGGTCGCCGCTGCCCTGGTGACCTGGTTCACCTTTTTGCCTTCGTTTCTCTTCATCTTGGCTGGTGGCCCTTTGGTAGAGAGCACCCACAACGATCTCAAGTTCACAGCCCCTTTGACAGCCATTACCGCTGCCGTGGTGGGTGTGATTTTGAATCTCGCGCTCTTCTTTGGTTACCACGTTCTGTGGCCCAACGGTTTTAACGGCAGCTTCGATGGGGTGTCAGCCTTGATCGCGCTGGCCGCTGCTGTGGCCCTGTTCCGCTTCAAAAGCAAAGTTATTCACGTGATCGGCGCTTGTGCTGCCTTGGGGTTGATTTTGAAAACCCTGCTTGCGTGAGCGCGTGTGTTCGGCAACGACCTGCTCAGCGATTCGATCACCGTTCTGCGGCGATAGGTTCTTTCTTCAGCACGCAGTTGGTTTTGGACTTTTTTGCTAAAAAGCCCCAAAACAAAACGGGTTACAGACTTTTGATCTGTAACCCGTTGTTTTTTATGGTCGGCGTGGCGGGATTCGAACTCGCGACCCCTTGCACCCCATGCAAGTGCGCTACCAGGCTGCGCTACACGCCGAGAGGTGAAATTATAGCTTGAAAATATCGATTTTCTGGTTGGGTGTTCGCAGTTTCAAACAGGTTCGATCAACAACTTCCTGATGTTTTCAAGTTCCGTTCGCACATGGCCCCAGTTGGTCAAGAGCTCAAGATGGCTCGTTGATTGAGGTGCCTCTGGCCAGGCTTCCTCGGGGGCGGCATCCTTGTTGTTTTTGGTTTGTTGCTGCAATTCTTGCAGTTTGTTGCGAGCCCCGTTGATGGTGAACCCTTGGTCGTACAGCAGCTCACGGATGCGGCGAATCATCAGAACCTCATGGTGCTGGTAATAACGGCGGTTGCCCCGCCTTTTCATAGGGCGCAGTTGCGTGAACTCCTGTTCCCAATATCGCAGCACATGCGGTTTTACGCCGCACAGTTCGCCCACCTCACCAATGGTGAAGTAGCGTTTGGCGGGTATAGGGGGGAGGGTGGATTCCATCGAATCAAGAGGTTGCAGGGCAAACCCCCGAATCTACTCCAACTTTATGGCAGTTGCAAAGGTTGCTGGGCGAAATTGTGTGCTTTGCGGCTTCAGTGTTTTGGGTTTGCCAGGGTCTCCCAAGCTTTCAAGGCCTCGGCAGCGTACATCAGCGAGGGGCCGCCGCCCATGTACACGCAAACCGCCAACGTTTCTTCAAGTTCGGTGCGCGTGGCTCCCAGCTTTTGCAGTGCCTTGACATGAAAACCTATGCAGCCAGAGCAATGCTGGCTGACCCCTATGGCCAAGGCTATCAGCTCTTTGTGCTTGGCGCTGATCGTGCCCTCTGCCATGGAGGACTGGGCGAGTTGCGCAAACCCTTTCATTGCATCAGATTGTGATTTACGAAACGGGCCCAAGCTTTCGTTGATATTTTGGATCAGGCTCAGGTGGTCAAACGTGCTCATGTGCTGGCTCCATAGGGTTAACAACCCCTAGGAGTATGCCGTGAGCGGGCGTTAGACAGCTTGATGCAGATCAGAACTTTGCAAGTGGCTTGACCACGACCGGTGTTCCCCAAAGCTGCGATACGACCCGAGTGGCCAACACCAATGACCCACTGGTCCAAAATTCGGTCGAACCCGGCTCTGTGTCTGGGGCGGCGTTGAGCAGGTCGGCCGCTTCTAGCCTGCGGCGCAACTCCCGCGCCACCGCTGCTGCTGGGTCTATGAGTTTTACCTGCGGTCCGGCAACTTTGGCAATCACGGGCGCCAAAAACGGATAGTGGGTGCACCCCAGCACCAGCGTGTCGACATTTTGCTCCAGCAGCGGACGAACGAAGCGAGCCACCCATTCCTCGGTGGTAGGGCCATTCAAATCAGCGCCTTCCACGAGTTCCACCCAGCCCGGGCATGCTTGTGTGACGATGCGCACGTTCTGACCGTGTTGTTCAATGAGCCGCGTCAAGCCAGGGCTGTTCACGGTTTGGCGCGTTGCCAAAACACCCACAACCCCCGTGCTGGTGGCCGACGCCGCGGGTTTGACGGCAGGTTCGATCGCCACTATAGGCAGGCCCGGAAAACAGGTGCGCAAATGGTTGATAACCAAACCTGTAACCGTGTTGCATGCCACAACCACCGCTTTGACGCCCTGATTCACCAAGAATCCGATGATCGCTTGCGCTCGGGCGGCTATGAAGTCGATGGTTTTGTCCCCATAAGGGGCGTACCCCGAGTCGGCCACGTAAACCAAGTTTTCTTGCGGGAGCGTGGCCCGGATTTCCCGCAACACCGACAAGCCGCCAACACCGGAGTCGAACACGCCCACAGGCGCATTGCAAGACTGGTGGCTATTGGAGGCAGAGGTCATCAGGCCAATGCGGCCTTAACGGCTGCAGAGACTTGACCCATGTCGGCCTTGCCGGCCAATGCGCCTTTGGCTGCAGCCATGATTTTTCCCATGTCGCTGCCATTGGGTGCGCGGCCCAATTCCTGGGCCAGGGCGGCCACGATGCCTTGTATGGCGGCAGCAATTTCATCAGACGACAAGCGCTGCGGCAAATAACCCGTTAACACCGCTGCTTCGGCCTTTTCTTTGTCGGCCAAATCGGTGCGCCCAGCCTGTTCAAACGCTGTGATGGAGTCTTTGCGCTGCTTCAGCAGTTTGTCCACCACGGCCACAACAGCGGTATCGTCGAGGGTGATGCGTTCGTCAACTTCTTTTTGTTTGATGGCGGCCAGCAGCATGCGGATGGTGCCCAGACGTTCACTGTCTTTGGCGCGCATGGCGGTTTTCATGTCTTCGGTGATTTGGTCTTTGAGTGCCATGGTGTTTGAGTTTGGTGGTGTTAAATCTTACAGGGCAAAAACAACAAAGCCCGCTTGAGCGTCCTCAAACGGGCTGTGGGTGTGGGGCGCAATGCCTCACACAACGCTGCGCCAAGGTCAGTACATGCGCTTGGGCAACTGCATGGAGCGCACACGCTTGTAGTGGCGCTTGACCGCAGCGGCTTTCTTGCGCTTGCGTTCGGCAGTGGGTTTTTCGTAGAACTCGCGAGCGCGCAGGTCGGTCAGCAAGCCGAGTTTTTCGATGGTGCGCTTGAAGCGGCGCAGGGCTACGTCGAAGGGTTCGTTGTCTTTAACGCGAATGGTGGTCATTAGCTAATGGTTTCCAAAATGCGCCGCGCTGGAGTTGTGGGAAGATCGGGCCCACAACCCGGGCTGCGGCAGTTGTTCCCCGTCATCAAGTTGATCAGGCAGACGGGGGTTTGCCAGCAAAGCCTTGGATTATAGCGCGTAGTTTTGGTTTTTTGAGTGTTTTGTTGTTCTGGTCAGTGGGCGGCGGCCATGGCCTGGGCGCAGACATAGGCACTGGACCAGGCCCACTGGAAGTTGTAGCCACCGAGCCAACCGGTCACGTCGACCACTTCGCCCACAAAATACAGGCCAGGTTGTTGGGACTCCATGGTTTGGGAAGACAGCTGGCGTGTGTCCACCCCGCCCGCCATGACTTCGGCCTTGGCATAGCCCTCTGTTCCGCTGGGCGTGATTTCCCAGTGGTGCAGCTGCTCGGCCAACTGTGCCAGGTTTTTGTCTGGGATTTCATTGACCGGGCGTTGCCATTCGGCGCGAGTCTGGCACCAGGCGTCGGCCAAGCGGGCGGGAAAATGCTGCGCCAGTTCGTTGCAGAGCAACTTGCGCGATCGCTTTTTGACGTCGGCCAGGGCCGGAGCCAGTGGGTCGTTGGGGTGCAGGTCTAAAGTCAAGGGCTCGCCACTTTGCCAGTAACTGGAAATTTGGAGCACCGCTGGGCCACTCAACCCCCGGTGGGTGAACAGCAGGTCTTCAAAGAATTCGGTTTTTTGCTTTTTGAGGCCTGTGGTGATGCGAACTGGCAGCGCCAAGCCCGACAAATCGGCCCAAGGCAACCAGGTGCTGGCATCAAAAGTAAGAGGCACCAGCGCGGGTCGGGTGGGCACCAGGGTGAGTCCAAATTGTTGGGCCAAGCGCAAGCCCCAGTCGCTGGCCCCAATTTTGGGCACCGGCAGGCCCCCAGTGGCAACCACCAAGCGAGGGGTTTTGACGGCCCCGCGGTCGGTCAGCAGGGTGTAGTGATGCGGTGTCTCGGTAAACGACACACTTTGCACGCTGCAAGGTTGCCAGCGCTCCACACCTCCGGCTTCGCATTCGCGCAGCAGCACTTCAATCAAGTCTTGCGCCGATCTGTCGCAAAACAGTTGGCCCTTGTGTTTTTCATGCCATGGGACTTGGTGTCGATCGAGCAGTTCGATGAAGTCGGTCGGGGTGTAACGCGACAAGGCAGACCGGCAGAACTGTGGGTTGTTGCTGATGAAATGTTTGTGCGGTTGGCGCACATCCAAATCTCGGTTGGTGAAGTTGCAGCGGCCGCCGCCGGAAATTCGAATTTTCTCTGCCACCTTCGAGGCATGGTCAACCAAAAGCACTTTCAGGCCGAGTTGCCCGGCCACGCCCGCACAAAGCAAACCTGCTGCGCCGGCACCCACAATCACTGCGTCAAATTCTTGCATGGCGCAAGTATGCAGTCTTCCTCAGGCAGATTTTGCTGGACGCCCTTTTGACGCAGCTTTGGCGCGCAACAAGTGCCTCAAGCGGCCTTGGCCAAGGTGGCTGCAGCCACAGCCGCCGGCTGCTCGCTTGAGTGGCCGATTTGCGCCAAACCCTGCAACACGTTGCCCACCACGATGATGGCTGGGCTGGCAAGTTGGTGCGAGGTGAGGGTGTGGCAAAGCTGCCCCAGTGTGGCGCTGACATGCTTTTGATGGGGCAGCGAAGCGTGTTGTACCACCGCCAGAGGGGTATGGGCTGGCAAGCCTTGGAGCAAACCTGTTTCAATGGCGTGTGCACTGGCAATGCCCATGTAAATCACCAGCGTGAGTTTGGCCTGGTGGGCGCATTGGGCCAAGGCAGCCCAATCTGTGCCGGAGTCTCCGGGTTTTGCATGGCCCGTGACGAAGACCACGCCGTGCGCGTGGTCGCGGTGCGTCAGGGGCACATTGAGGCTGGTCACGGCAGCCAGACCCGAGGTGATGCCGTTGACCACTTTGACCGAAATACCCTCGGCTGTGAGGTGTTCAACTTCTTCACCGCCGCGGCCAAAAACAAATGGGTCTCCGCCTTTGAGGCGCACCACGGTCTCGCCTTCGCGGGCGGCCATGACCATGAGTTTTTCAATAAACGCTTGGGGGGTAGAGGCGCAGCCGCCCCGTTTGCCCACATGCACAATGCGTGCTTTGGGGTGGGCGTGCGCCAACACGGCCTCATTGACCAAGTCGTCCACCAACACCAAGCTGGCTGCGGCAATCGCCTTGACCGCTTTGAGGGTCAGCAGTTCGGGGTCGCCAGGGCCAGCGCCCACCAGCGTGACGGTACCGGGAGAGGTGTTGAACGTGTTCATTGGGCGGCCAAGTTGGGATGTTGAACGTGGTGCAAGATCAGTGCCACTTGTTGCGACAGCGGTGGGGGGGCGGGCAAATCACCGTTCAACAACGCTTGGGTGTAGTGGGCGGTGGCTTGCGGGTCGTTGCCCGCGGGCAGGGCGGGCAGACTCGTTAAAGGGCCGGCTTGCTGCGCTTGCAGAGGCGTTTGCTGCCCTTGGTAGAAGCCGTCGATGGCCGGTGCGCGGCGGGGGTCGGCAACGGGTTCACCCTCGGTGCCACGCAACAGCAGCGCGTGGCTGTGGGTGAGTTTTAGCACTGCACCCATGCTTTGCAGGTATTCTGGGTGGGTGTAGCTGCTGACCAAGCAACTCTTGCCGCTGGTGCAGGGGTTTAGCAATTTCACCATGCTGTGTGCCGAATTGCGCAGACCGATCACTCGGCGCACATCAAGCAAAGTTTGGAGGCCGGGGTTGAGCCATTCAGTGGCCACAAAATACACCCGGCCGGGTTCCGTGCAGTCGTTGGTGCTGGTGACGCTTTGAAAACGGGCGCTGGGGCGGTCGAACAATGCCGCCCAGGTTTGCAGCACCTCGTGGGTGGTGACGCGGCCGGGGTCGGTTGTCTGGCCGTGCACCAGCACGCGGCAACCTGCCTGGGCCAGCAACAAGGCAAGCAAGGGGGTTAAAACGGGGAGCTTGCGGGCGCCGTTGTAGCAGGGCAGCACCACGGTGGGGGCATCGCTGTGTGGCACCGTGGCCAACTGTTGGTGCACAGCGTCCAAAAAGCCGGCCATTTCCTCGGGGGTTTCACCCTTGATGCGCATGGACTGGCAAAAGGCGCCCACCTCCAAGTCGGTGACGGAGCCGGACAACACTTGGGACATCAAATCCTGGGCCTGGGCTCGCGACAACGCTCGCGCGCCGTCTTTGCCTCGACCAATTTCTTTGATGTATTGAGAAATGCCCATGGCGGGATTTTGAATGTTTTTTAACTACTTTGGGTTATAAAAAGATACGGATGCGGCGCACTCACGATGCACCGACTGCTGGGTGTTGCTCTATGAGGCGCTTGATCTCGGGAACGCACGAACCGCACTGGGTGCCGCATTTGAGCTGGGTTTGGAGTTGCGCCAGACGTGCCGATGGGGTGCCCGCACAGGCTCCCAACGCGTTGATGACCGCTTGTTCGCCCACCCCCAGGCAGTTGCACAGGGGTTTGATTTTGGGGGCATTGGCTTGACCGGTGGGCTCGGTCAGGTCTTGCAGCAGCGTCCAGGCGGGTGCAGTCAAAGGCACTTGTCCCTGAAGCAAGGTGCTCATCCAGTGAAACGATTGCGCGGTGCCCGCAAGCAAAAAGGCCTGCAATCGCCGCTCGCCGGTTTCAGGCTGCTGACTGGCCTGAATGCGCCGGTAGACGTGGCGGGGGCCGTCGTCGTATCGCAATGTGTGCAGCGAATTGAGGCCCAGGTGTTCGCACAGGGCCTGCAGCCAGGCACTTTTGGGGGCTCTGGTGTGTGCGGCTTGGAACCACACCCCGTTTTCGCCAAATGGCACGCACACAGCGTGTTGAAAATGCGCCATCCAGGGGCGCAGTGCCTGCTGCACCCGCAATGCCTGGCCTCGGGGAAGCTGCGCCATGGCCTGCAGCCGCCACGGCAGCGCGGCTTTCTCGAGGCGAACGGCGGCGTGTTTGAATTCGGGTTGCTTGCTGGTGGGGCAAAAAGCGGGTGTGGTGAGCGCGTTGATTCCGGCGATGGCAGACCCGTCGCGGTTGTGCCCACCCAGAAACTCACCCCCCCAGTGCATGGGCACAAACAGTTGCTTTCGCCCCATATCGGGGGTGGGCACGGCCGGCAGCACCACGCTACCGCGTAGGCTGCTGATGCGCAGCAAGTCTCCGGCCTGTGCCTGCAAGTCGA
>JBDKEX010000281.1:0-4595 GCA_039798985.1 Pseudomonadota bacterium
GCACCTGAGACACGCGCCTCGCCGCCGGATGCAAAGTGCAACCGGCGGTGTGGGTCGCAGTCACAGGTCTACCTTGAGGTAGTGGGCGCCGGCCAAGGGGTTGTGGTAGTAGGGCGCCACCTCCACAAAACCGGCCTCTTGGTACAGGGCACGTGCGGCTTCCATGTCGCGGAGTGTGTCCAGCAGCATGCACGCGTAGCCCGCCGATTTGCCTGCCTCCAACGTGGCATCCACCAGCAAACGCCCGAGCCCAAACCCGCGGAACGCGTTGCGCACGTACAGGCGCTTCATTTCGCAGGCATTGGGGTAATCGGCGTTGAGCAAAGGCCGCAGGGCGCAGCAACCGGCAGGCTCTTGGCCAACGTATGCCAGCAGCAACGCGCCATAGGGGGCTTGATAGTCACCCGGCAAATTTTTCAGTTCCTCGTCAAAGCCCTGAAAGCACAAATCAATACCGAGTTGCGTCTGGTACTCCTGAAACAGCCGGCGCGCTACGGCCGCTTGTGCACTGTCAGCAACGGCTGTGACGGTGATGGGCAGGGGTGTGGTGGGGTTCACGGCGAGGCGGTGGAGCTGGTTGTTGATGGCACTATACCTGCCCCAAACCGCCGACCCAATAAGCCACACCGCAGCAAGCAGCGAACACGACCAGCGCCAGCATGCGGTGGCGCCCGTCGTCGCGCGAAGGTGTTGCGGCATGGGGCAGCACCTTGTCGCCATTGAGCATGGCCGTTGTCAATGATTCAGACTTGACAAAACGGTAGTACACCAACGCGATCAGGTGCACCGCGATCAACCCCAACAATATGAGTTTGCCGACCTCTTTGTGGTACCAGGTGGCGCTGGCCACGGTTTGGCTGGACACAAAGCCCACCAGGGGGCCAAAAAAGGCAATCTCGTCATCGCTGACAAGGCCGGAGCCCACTTGCGCCAGCAGCAAGGCGAGCATGGCAAACACGGACAGGGCGCCCAAGGGGTTGTGGCCGACGTTGTGCTCGGGCGTTTCTTGCCCTTTGAGGTAACGCCAGCAGGTGGCCGGGCTGTAAACAAAGCTGGCGAATCGCGACCAACGCCCCCCCAGAAAACCCCAAACCAAGCGGAACAGCAGCAGGGCCATTACCAACAGCCCCAAACGCAGGTGCCACTCCATGAGGTTGCCACCCACGCTGCCGGTGACAATCAACCCAACAAAAGAGGCCATCAGCGTCCAATGAAAAAGACGGGTTGGCAGATCCCAAACGCGAACTCGGTGCATGATCGGACTTCCGTGGTGCAAAAAATGATTTAAAAGCATAAACTGTACGCGACACTCTGACGAGGTCGATGTGCGCAGTGCTTAGGCATTTTTCCATACAGAAAGGTTGTCCATGAAAATTCGAGATATCGCCCTGGTGGGTGCGGTCATGTTGGCGGCGGGCGGTGCCCAGGCCCAGTTCCAAAAGCCAGAAGATGCTGTGAAATACCGCCAGGGGGCGTTCACCGTGATGGCCGCCCATTTCGGACGGATTGGCGCTATGACGTCGGGTCGGGTTCCTTTTGACGCCAAAGTACTGCAAGAGAATGCGGCGATCGTGGCCACGGTGGCCGCCTTGCCATTTACGGCTTTCACACCCGATACCGAAAAGGTCAAGAGCCGCGCCAAGCCCGAGTTGTGGGCCGAAATGGACAAGGTCAAAGCCGGTGCGGCCAAATTGGTGGCAGACATGGGCAAGTTGAACGAAGCGGCCAAAACCGGCAATTTGGACGCCATCAAGAAAACATTTGGCGAGGCCGCATCCAACTGCAAAGCCTGCCACGACGTTTACCGGGAATAAACGGCTGCCACAACCGTTGGCGCGGGCTTCAGGTTTGCGCCAACAGTTTGTCGACCAATTGCTCAAGCGCTGCGAAGTCGGGTTCGCCGACAAAGCGCTTGACAATTTGCCCTTGTTTGTTGACCAGGTAGGTGGTGGGCGTGAGTTTCACATCGCCCCATTGCTTGGCCACTTCACCCGTGTTGTCCAGCGCCACTTTGAAGGGCAACTGGCGGCTGGTGCTGAAATTGTTGACCCATTGCGGTGGGTCGTAGCTCATGGCAACGGCCACGGTTTCATAGCCGCGATCGCGGAATTTTTGGTAGGTGCGCACTATGCTGGGCATTTCCTTGACACAGGAAACGCAGGTGGTGGCCCAGAAGTTGACCAGCGTAACTTTGCCTTTCAGGTCCGTGGTGGTCATAGAACTGCCATCGAGCAGCAAGAAGCGCGTGTTGGGGGCCGTTTCGTAGCTTGAGCAAGCGACCATGCTCCCGAGCCCGCTCGCACCCAACCCGTAGCCCAACAATCCGGCCCAACCCAAACGCCTGCGTTGCGCAGCGTACGGTGCCAGGGCGGTGTTTGCGGACGCGCCAGAGGTGGGGGTGAAAAGTGGTTTCATGGTCATTGGGTCTTTGAGCGGGCAACTTGCAGTCGCTGGTCGAGGTAGGCCCCGTAAAAATCTGCCACCCCCACGCCCTCAAGGCGTTCGGCAACTTCTTGGCCTTGTAGGTTGAAGAACAACAGGGTGGGGGTCATGGTGACCTTCCAATCGCGGGCCTGGTCGTAGGGGGTGGTGCTTGCACCTTGCAGGCTTTGCAGGTGGCTTTTGCGGTCGAGCATGTCAATTTGCACCACCTGGAGCTCGCCGCGGCGGTGCATGGGCGCCAGGTAATTGTTGCGAACCACTTCGCAAAAAGCGCACCCTTTGAGGGTGACCATCACGACCAAGGGTTCTCGCGCCTGCGCCGCCGTTTGCGCTGCAGCACGCAACGAAGTGGGGACTGGAAGACCGGGCGGCAAGGTGCTCATGGGTTTGGGTGGGGCAATACAGAGGCTTGTGATCGAGTTTCAGGCCCAAAGTTCACGCATTGGCACGATTCTCTGCGGTTTTGGGTGGCAGTGTGTTGGCCGGGGCGCGGCTGTGGTCGTTGTTTGCCGTGACCAGGCGTTGCAACAAGGTCATGAAGGTGTGCCGCTCGTCTGCGCTGAGGGGCGCCAGCAACCGCTCTTGCGCTTGCAGCATATGGGGTACCAGCGTCTGGAGCAAACCGATGCCGGCGTCCGTGATTTCAAGCAAGCGAACCCGACGGTCTTGCGCCGACACAGAGCGGGTGATCAGGCCCCGGGTTTCGAGACGTTCCACCACGCCTGCTGTGGTGGATGTGTCTTGGGCAATGCCGCTGGCCAGGGTGCGTTGGTCCACGCCTGGCTGGTTGGCAATGCACTGCAGCGCGGCGTATTGCACCGGTGTGATGCCGCAGGCCTGGGACTCGTGCAAAAAAATACCCACGGCAATTTGGTGCAGGCGACGAATGGCGTGACCGGGTTGTTCGTCGATCAGGACATGTGGTGCGTGGGTCAGGGTCATTTCAACATTTTAGGGAAAACCCGCTGGACAAGCTGGGTAGTTAATAACTATACTAATCATCAGTGTACTAACTAAATACCCAGGAGCTTCAATATGTCATCAAATGCAGATCTGCCGGTGCTGGTTTCGGGGGGTGGAATAGGTGGGTTGGCTGCGGCGCTCGCCCTGGTGCGACAAGGCTTTCGGGTGCAGGTGTTTGAGCAGGCGCCTGAAATTGGTGAAATCGGCGCAGGCATTCAGCTGGGGCCCAACGCCTTTCATGCTTTTGATGCTTTGGGGGTGGGAGACAAGGCGCGTGGCCGCGCCGTGTACACCGACTACATGGTGATGCACGATGCGCTGGACGAAACCCTGGTGGGCAAAATTGAAACCGGAGAGGCCTTTCGCGAGCGTTTTGGCAACCCTTATGCGGTGATACACCGAGCAGACATACATGGTTCATTGCTTGAAGGTGTGGTGGAAACCGGGCGGGTGGAATTCTTTACCAACACCCGTATCGAAAAAATAGAACAGGACGAAACCCATAAAACAGTCACGGCAACAGACCAAAACGGCAAACGCTGGGTGGGGCAGGCGCTGATTGGCGCAGACGGCGGCAAAAGTGTGGTGCGCAAGCAGTATGTGAACGACCCCCCCCGCGTGACGGGCCATGTGGTGTACCGCGCTGTGGTGGACAAGGCGGATTTTCCGGACGACTTGAAGTGGAATGCCGCAAGTTTGTGGGCCGGCCCCAAGTGCCACCTGGTGCATTACCCCTTGCGTGGTGGCGAGCAGTACAACGTGGTGGTGACCTTCCACAGCCGCCAACAGGAGCAGTGGGGAGTGACAGATGGTTCCAAAGAAGAGGTGGAGAGCTACTTCCAGGGCATCAGCCCCAAAGCACGCCAACTGATTGAATTGCCCAAAACCTGGAAGCGCTGGGCCACCGCCGACCGTGAACCGATTGACACCTGGGTATTTGGCCGCGTGACCCTATTGGGCGATGCCGCACACCCCACCACCCAGTACATGGCCCAAGGGGCTTGCATGGCCATGGAAGATGCCGTGACCCTGGGCGAAGCCCTGCGAGTGACCCACAAGGACTGGGATGCAGCCCTGGCGTTGTACCAAAAAAACCGGGTAACGCGCACTGCACGCATTGTGCTGAGCGGCCGCGAAATGGGCCGCCTGTACCACGCAGCGGGCGTGGAGCGCCTGGTGCGCAACAGCCT
>JBDKEX010000282.1:0-11195 GCA_039798985.1 Pseudomonadota bacterium
CATGGCGGGGCAGGTTGTAGCTGTCCTGAACGCTGTGGTGGCCCCCGACCGTTTGCAATCGGGCGCTTTGGTGGGAGAGGTGGTGCCCTTGTTGCAAGCCGCTGCTGTGGAATTGCGGCCCCAGCTGTGAACCGCTGCTCGCGTTTGGCAGGGCGCGTCAAACGCCCAAATGCTCTTCCAGGATGGCGGGTTGCGCAATCAACTGCTCAGAACTGCCTTCAAACACCACCCGCCCTTTCACCAGAATCACATTGCGGTCTGTGATTTGGGTGACGTGCTTCCAGTTCTTGTCCACGATCACACTGCTGATGCCGGTTTCCCGGATCAGGGCGCAAATGCGCCAGATGTCTTTGGCGATCAGAGGGGCCAGGCCTTCGGTGGCCTCGTCCAGGATCAGAACATCGGGGTTGGTCATGAGCGCGCGGCCGATGGTGAGCATTTGTTGTTCACCTCCGCTGAGTTGCTGGCCACCGTGGTTGAGGCGTTCGGCCAAACGGGGAAAGGTGTCGAGCACGCGCTCGTAAGTCCAGTGCTTTTGCCCTTGGGTGCCGGGGCGCGCAGCCATGACCAAGTTTTCACGCACACTCAAATTGCCGAAAATGCCTCGGCCTTCTGGCACGTAGGCAATGCCTTGGCGGGCAATGTCGTAAGTGCTCAAGGCGGTTGCATCGTTGCCTTTGACCTGAACCCGCCCCCGGCTGGGTTTGACCAAACCCATGACGGTTTTGAGCAAGGTGCTTTTGCCCATTCCGTTGCGCCCCATCAGGCCTATGGTTTCACCTGGGCCTACGCGAAAATGGATGCCATGCAAAATATGACTGGCCCCGTAATGGGTGTGCAGGTCGTGGGTTTCTATGAGTGCGTTGGGGGTCATGCTTCTTCCCCGAGGTAGGCCGCTTGTACGCTTGCGTCTGAACGTATTTCGGAGGGGGTGCCGCTGGCAATCACCTGGCCGTTCACCATCACGGTGAGGCGGTCGGCCAAGGCAAACACCGCGTCCATGTCGTGTTCCACCAACATCATGGCGTGGTGGGGTTTCAGTTTGAGCAACAGCTCGACCAGGCGTTCGGCTTCGGCATGGCCCATCCCGGCCAGTGGCTCGTCCAGCAGAAGCACTTGTGGCGCGGTGGCCAAGGTCATGGCGATTTCCAGTTGGCGCTGTTCGCCGTGGCTGATGGCGCTGGCGGCAAAATGCCTGCGAGGAGTCAGCCCAGCCAACTCGAGGGCACGTTCAGCACGTTCATTGATGTCATTGAATGCTGCAGCCCGGGTCAGCCAGCGGGCCGCATGGGGCGTTCGGGACTGAGCCGCCAAACGCACGTTTTCCCAGACACTGAAGGGCTGGAAGATGTTGGTTTTTTGGTAACTGCGACCCAATCCCATGCGAGAGTTTTGCTCAGGGCTGTGTCCGGTTACATCGCTGCCGGCCAAAAATATTTGCCCTTCGCTCAAGGGCAAATCGCCCGACAGCAGGTTGGTCAAGGTGGATTTGCCCGCACCATTGGGACCGATCACAGCATGGATGCGGCCTTTTTCAAGGTCCAGCGACACCTGGTTGACAGCGGCCAACCCGCCAAACCGTTTGACCAAACCGCGCGCCTTGAGCAGCACCTGGGAGGAGTCAGTCATGCAAAGCCTCCCCACGGGCATTTTTGGGGGTTTTGGTAACAAACCGGTTGTTCAGCGTTTGCCCCAGGCCAAGCAACCCTTTGGGAGCGAACACCACCAACAAAACAATGAAACCGCCCATGAGCAGCTGCCAGTGTTTGGTCAGGTCTTTGAACAGGTGCAACAGGTACTCAAATGCAAACGCGCCCACGATGGCACCGGCAAAGTTGCCCATGCCGCCCAAAATCACCATCATGATGGCGTGAGCGCTCATGTGAAAGCCCATCAATTCAGGGTTCACAAACCCGGTTTGCGCGGCCCACAAATAGCCCGCCACACCGGCCAGGGTGCCGCCCAGGGCAAAAGCGGCCAGCTTGTAGCCAAAAGTGCCAAAGCCCATGGCCCGCATGCGGTGTTCGTTGACGCGTATGCCTGCCAAAGCCCGCCCAAACGGAGAAAACAGCAAACGCCTGAGAAACCCGTACATCAATACCAACAGGGCCAGCGTGAAATAGTAAAAAACTGCCTTGTTGTCCAGATCAAACAAAGGTTGCCCGCCGCTGCTGAGCGCCGTGCTGGGGCGGAAGTTGACGTAGATTCCATCGGACCCGCCCAGCGCCTTGTTGTCAAAAAACAAGAAAAACACCATTTGCGCAAATGCCATGGTGACCATGATGAAGTAGATGCCGTGGGTTCGAACCACAAAAAAACCAATCACCAGCGCGGCGAGCCCGGCGCCCGCTGCCGCCAGTGGAAGGCTCCACCACAGGCTGATGGCGTTGTCTGCCGGAGTTAGAAACGCCAAGGCGTAACCTGCCAGGCCAAAATAAGCGGCGTGTCCCAAAGAGACCAAGCCAGTCACGCCCTGTAGCAAGTCCAAGCTCATGGCAAACATGGCCAGAATCATCATTTGCGTCAGCATTTGAAGGTAAAAGTCCATGCTGTCGGAGGGCAGCCAAGGAAACGCAAGCAAAGCGGCCAAACCAAGGCCCAGCGTGAATTGCAGGCTGCGGGGCAGGTGTTCAATGTGAAGGGTGGGACTGGACATAACGATTCACTGTTTGAACAGGCCTTCGGGCTTGTAGAGCAACACGGCCGCCATGAGCATGTAAACCAACATGCCGGCGATTTGAGGCAGCAACACCTTGCCAAAGGTATCCACCAGCCCCACGAGCAAAGCGGAAATCAGGGCCCCCCGCACCGAGCCGATGCCGCCGATCACCACCACCACAAAACACATGATCAGCACAGAACTGCCCATGTTGGGGTAAACGCTGGAAATGGGGGCTGCGATCATGCCAGCCACCGCCGCCAACGCTACACCCATGGCAAACACCACCGAGTGAATCAACCGAATGTTGATGCCCAAGGCTTCCGTCATGTCGCGGTTGAAGGCGCCGGCCCGGATTTTCATGCCCAACCGGGTTTTGGAAATCAACAGGTACAGGCCCGCTGCCAACAAAATGCAGATGCCCGACATGGCCAGGCGATACACGGGATAGGAGAGGTTGTCGGTCAGGGCGATCGACCAGTCCAGGGCTTGCGGAACCTGCACGGCGTGCACGTCGTCACCCCAGAGCAACGACCGGCTTTCTTCAAAGATGTAAATCAGCCCAAAAGTGAGTAACACCTGGTCCAGGTGATCGCGTTTGTAGAAATGCCGGAACAAAGCCCACTCGAGCAACCAACCCAGCACCACCGCCAGAACCGCGCCCACCACGATGGCCAAGGTAAGGCTGCCCAGTTGGTTGGACAAATACCAAGCCAGGTAAGCGCCCACCATGTAAAAACTGCCATGCGCGAGGTTGACCACTCCCATGATGCCGAAAATCAGCGTCAAACCGGCGGCCAGCATGAACAGCAGCAGCCCGTACTGGACGCTGTTGAGCAGTTGAATCAGGAAATTTGCAAAGTCCATGGGGTAGTTCGGCAAATAGAAAGCCGCGTGCTGCCCGAAAGCAGCACGAATCGAGGAGGAAACGCCGGAATAAAACCCGGCTATCAGCCCATTTTGCAGCCGGCGGCAGAGTCGGCCACGGCCTTGCCCGCCAGACCAATCACCTTGTTTTCTTTGTTCTCAACCTTGCGCAGGTAAATGTCTTGCACTGGGTTGTGGGCTTTGCTCATGGTCCACTTGCCACGGGGGCTGTCAATTTCAGCGCCTTCCATGGCACCGTAAAGGGCCTTTTTGATGGAAAGGTCGCCCTTGACCGCGTTGGCGCCTTTAATCAAAAGCAAGCCTGTGTCGTAGCCCTGAACCGCATACACGTCGGGCTGCAGCTTGAATGTTTTGGCGTAGTTGAGGCGGAATTGCTTGTTGCGCGGCGTGTCCAGCGAATCGCTGTAGTGCAGGGTGGTCAACACACCGTTGGCGGCTTCGCCGGCCGCATCGAGCACGCCTTCGGTCAGGAAGCCCGAGCCGTACAGCTGAATGGATTTGTGCAAACCGGCGGCATGGAAGTCGCGCATGAATTTGGCAGCCGGTGCACCGGCAAAGAAGCAGGCCACGGCATCAGGCTTCAAAGCAGCGATTTCGGTCAACAGGGCTTGGAATTCCACGTTCGGGAACGGCAGGCCGAGTTTTTTCACAATGGTGCCGCCTGCGGCGGTGTAGCCCTGCTCAAAGCCTTCGAATGCTTCGTCGCCGGCGGCGTAGCTGTGAGTGATCCAAACGGCCTTTTTGTGACCTTTGTCCACCATCACCTTGCCCAGCGCCGACGTGGGCTGGCCGTTGGTGAAACTGGTGCGAAACACATTGGGGGCGCACTGGGCACGGGTAGCCAAATGAACACCTGCGTTGGGGATCAGGCTGAGCACGCCGCTTTCACGCGCCACTTTGTGTATGCCCATTTGAACACCGGAGTGCACCGTTCCAACCAACACATCCACTTTGTCGCGCTGCACCAAGCGGGTGGCGTTTTCAATGCCCTTGGCCGGGTTGGATTCGTCATCGACTTTGAACACTTCAATTTCGCGCCCACCGAGTTTGCCGCCCTGTTCGTTCAAGGCCATCATGAAGCCGTTTTCAATAGCCACGCCCAGCTGAGCGTAAGCGCCGGTGTAAGGCAACATGAAACCAATGCGAACTTTGCCTGACTGTGCGCGTACGATTTGCGGCAACAACAAACCTGACGAAGCGGCTCCAATCACGGCGGCGCTGCGGGTCAAAAGGGTACGGCGGGTGGTCATTTGAGGGGTCTCCTGGGTTGCGTGGTGCAGTAAATTGCCTATCTCGTGCTGCACTATACTGCATGCACGGCGGTCTATTGGTCAAGGAATACCCTTAGACGGCGCGCTTTTTTGCATTCACACGCCGGTAAAATCGCGGGCTTGATTCCTAAACAGGCCACACCGTGACCCAGCACATCACCCCCATCGAAGGCGGCGACGCTCTTGGCAACTTCCGCGCGCAGCAACTCTTGCCCCGCTTGCAAGCCATCAACGACAAGATTGTGGGAGTGTCTGCCCGGTTTGTGCACCTGGTGGATACGCTGGCGCCGATAGAGCCCGCCGATTTGCCCAAGTGGCAGGCGCTGCTGACCTATGGCGAACCCTACACGGGCGAAACCGCGGGCGAACTGGTGGTGGTAACGCCCCGCATGGGCACTGTTTCGCCCTGGGCATCCAAAGCCACCGACATTGCCCGCAACTGCGGTTTTGCGGTGAAACGGGTTGAACGCATCACCGAGTTTCGATTGACCCTGAAAGCCGGGTTGTTGGGCAAAGCCACTTTGACAGCTGACCAACGGGGCCAGGTGGCGGCCGTTTTGCACGACCGCATGACCGAAAGTGCGGTGCCTTCGCGTGAAGCCGCTTATGCCCTGTTCACCGAGCTGCAACCCGCGCCAATGGAGCATGTGGATGTGCTGGCCGGCGGCCGTACTGCGCTCGAAAAGGCCAACGCGGCCTGGGGTTTGGCACTGGCAGATGACGAAATCGACTACTTGGTCAACGCATTCAACGGCCTGGGTCGCAACCCGACCGATGTGGAGTTGATGATGTTCGCGCAGGCAAACAGCGAACACTGCCGGCACAAAATCTTCAATGCCCAGTTCACGGTGGATGGCGCAGCCCAGGACAAAAGTTTGTTCGGAATGATACGCAACACCCACCACCTGGCGCCGCAGCACACCGTGGTGGCCTACGCCGACAACGCCTCCATCATGGAAGGTCACCAGATGGAGCGCTTTGTGGCCAAGGCAGGGGGGCAGGGCAGCCCCGTTTACGCCAAGGAAACGGCGACCCAGCACGTGCTGATGAAGGTGGAAACCCACAACCACCCGACCGCCATTTCGCCTTTCCCCGGGGCCTCCACCGGCGCTGGCGGTGAAATCCGGGACGAAGGTGCCACCGGACGTGGCTCCAAACCCAAAGCCGGGTTGACCGGTTTTACTGTCTCCAAGCTGTGGGGCGGGTGGTCCGACCAGCTCGATGGCAAGCCCGAACACATTGCCAGCCCCTTGCAGATCATGACCGAAGGCCCCCTGGGCGGCGCAGCCTTCAACAACGAGTTTGGCCGCCCTAACTTGCTGGGGTACTTCCGCGAATACGAACAGTCCATCGCCAGCGATGTGGACACCGTGCAACGCGGTTACCACAAGCCCATCATGATTGCGGGAGGATTGGGCGGAATTGACGACCAGCAGACCCAGAAAATCTTGTTTCCCGCCGGGACTTTGCTGATTCAGTTGGGCGGCCCCGGCATGCGTATTGGCATGGGGGGTGGCGCGGCCAGCTCTATGGCCACTGGCACCAATGCCGCGTCACTCGACTTTGATTCGGTGCAGCGGGGCAACCCCGAAATCGAACGCCGTGCCCAAGAGGTCATCAACCACTGCTGGGCGCAGGGTGCCGCCAATCCCATTTTGGCCATCCACGACGTGGGTGCGGGTGGGTTGTCGAATGCCTTTCCGGAACTGACAAATGATGCCGGCCGTGGAGCGCGCTTTGATTTGCGGGCTGTGCCGCTGGAAGAGTCAGGGTTGGCGCCCAAGGAAATCTGGTCCAACGAAAGCCAAGAACGCTACGTGCTGGCGATTGGCCCGGAATCGCTGGCGCAGTTTCAGGCTTTCTGTGAACGCGAACGCTGCCCTTTTGCGGTGGTGGGCGTGGCCACAGAAGAACGCCAATTGGTGCTCGCAGATGAAGGCCAGGAGAGCCCCGTAAACATGCCCATGGATGTTCTGTTGGGCAAGCCTCCCAAAATGCACCGCGATGTGCGGTCTGTAGCCAGGGCAGTGCCACCTTTGGATCTCAATGGCGTGGACCTGCAAAAGGCCGTGATCGACGTGCTCAGTCACCCCACCGTGGCCTCCAAGCGGTTTTTGGTCACCATTGGTGACCGCACCGTGGGCGGCATGAGCCACCGGGACCAAATGGTGGGCCCCTGGCAGGTGCCTGTGGCCGACTGTGCCGTCACGCTGGCCGACTACAAGGGGTTCGCGGGCGAGGCCATGAGCATGGGCGAACGCACCCCCCTGGCTGCGGTGAACGCAGCCGCCTCCGGGCGCATGGCCGTGGCCGAAGCCATCACCAATTTGCTGGCCGCACCTTTTGAACTGCCTCGCGTCAAACTCAGTGCCAACTGGATGGCCGCTTGTGGTGAACCGGGCGAAGACGCTGCACTTTACGACACGGTGAAAACCGTGGGCATGGAGCTGTGCCCAGCGCTGGGGATCAGCATTCCCGTAGGCAAAGACTCCCTGTCCATGCGCACCCAGTGGCAAGCGGGAGGCAAAAAAAAGAAGGTCACCTCGCCTGTGAGCTTGGTGGTGACCGCATTTGCCACCCTGAGCGACGTGCGCGGCACCTTGACGCCTCAACTTGACGCGCACAACCCAGACACCTCTTTGATTTTGATCGATTTGGGCAAGGGCCAGCGCCGCATGGGCGGTTCGATACTGGCCCAAACCCTGAACCAGGCGGGCGGTTCGGTGCCCGATTTGGACGATGCCCAAGACTTGGTCAAACTCGTTAACGCGGTGAATGCCCTGCGCGCGCAAGGCAAATTGCTGGCCTACCACGACCGCAGCGATGGCGGCTTGCTGGCCGCTGTGGCAGAAATGGCCTTTGCGGGCTACGTGGGCGTGAGCCTGAACGTGGACATGCTGGTAACCGAAGGCGATGGCATAGCCGACAGCCGCATGGACACCGGCGACGCCAAAAATTGGGCAGCGCAGGTGGCCCCTCGTCGCGACGAACTGACCCTGAAGGCCTTGTTCAACGAGGAACTGGGCGCCGTGTTGCAGGTGAGCACCAGCGAGCGAAACGCCGTGATGCAAACCCTGCGAGATCATGGCTTGAGCGCGCACAGCCACGTGATTGGCAAAACCCGCCCCATTGCTTCGGAAATTGAGGCTGGCAAAGGCCAGCTGCAAATTTGGCGCGATGCCAAGCCCATTTTCACAGCAGCACTGGCGGACTTGCACCAAGTGTGGGACAGCGTCAGCTGGAAGATCAACCAGCAACGCGACAACCCGGCCTGCGCCGATGCTGAACACGCGGCCGCTGGCGCGCCGCAAGACCCCGGCCTGCACGTGGCCCTCACGTTCGACCCAAGCCAAAACGTGGCCGCGCCATTTTTGAACCTGTCTCGTCCCAAAGTGGCAATCTTGCGTGAGCAAGGCGTGAACTCTCATGTTGAAATGGCCTACGCTTTTCACGAGGCCGGTTTCGACGCCTACGATGTTCACATGACCGACTTGCAAACTGGCCGGGCCCGGTTGCAGGACTTCAAGGGCGTTGTGGCCTGCGGTGGCTTCAGCTACGGCGACACCTTGGGCGCCGGAATTGGCTGGGCGCGCAGCATCACGTTCAACCCGGTGTTGTCTGATCAATTCCAAGGTTTTTTCGCAAGGCCAGACACCTTCGGTTTGGGTGTGTGCAACGGTTGCCAAATGTTTGCTGAACTGGCCGACATCATCCCGGGTGCACAAGCCTGGCCCCGATTCACCACCAACCAGAGCGAACGCTTCGAGGCCCGGCTTTCGATGGTGGAGGTGCTGGAATCACCCAGCCTGTTCTTCCAGGGCATGGCTGGCAGCCGTTTACCGATTGCTGTGGCCCACGGCGAAGGCTATGCCAACTACAAGCACCGGGGCAACCCGGCGCAGGCCATTGCAGCCATGCGGTTTGTGGACAACCACGGCAATGCCACCGAAGCCTACCCCTTCAACCCCAACGGGAGCCCGCGTGGCCTGACCGGTGTGACCACCGCTGACGGCCGCTTCACCGCCATGATGCCGCACCCCGAGCGGGTGTTTCGCAACATACAGATGAGTTGGACAGATCTGGCCAAAACCGGTGGCCAGGACGCTTTGAGCCCCTGGATGCAGCTTTGGCGCAACGCGCGCAAGTGGGTGGGTTAAGCCGTCTTTTCAGTGGTCGGCCGTGTCCTGTAAAACTGCATGGGCACGGCGGCGGTCTGGTTCAGCACATTGCGTTTGATTTTGCCCACCACATGCATTTCGCACGGTTTGCAGTCAAAGCGCAGGGTCAATTTTTCTTTGCCATTGATGAGTTGTAGCGGCTCAGCACGCACCGTGCCCTGCACCCCCGTCACACCTTTGGCTTGTTTGGGGCACAAACTCAGCGAAAAGCGCACGCAATGTTTGGTGATCATCAGACTGACTTCACCTTCTTCCTCTTGACTTTCGTAGGCCGCGGCTATCACCTGCACGCCGTGTTTGGCATAAAAGTCCCGGGCCTTGTGGTTGTACACATTGGCCAAGTAGCTGAGCGTGTCTTCGGGGTAGGGCACAGGCGGCTGCACGGCTGCGGCGCGTGACAAACGAGGCAAGGCAAGGCGGCGGGTTTCCTCCAAAGCCGCCACCGCATCACGGCGCAGCGCGTTCAGTGTTGAAGCAGGCACAAACTTCGGTCCCGAAAGATCGAGCTGAATGTCCAAAGGGCTGAACAAGGTGTCGCCCATTCGAGCCAGTTGTTCGCGCAACTTGGGGTTCGCCTGAGCGGGGTCTTTGGGTGCTTGCAGTTGAATGTTGGCACTCGCTTGCGCCGTATGGCCGTCTTCATCGGTGAGTTGCAAACACAAACCGTCGGTGTTGTCTTGCAGCTTTATCCACAAACCGATGCGGCGATCGGCCGATTTTTTCTCCAGCGTACGCACCCAATCCATGCTGCGGTTGCGGTTGACTTCGGTGCCCCGCCTGAGGTCTTTGAAGCCCAACATGGCATCCTTTGGGAACAGGCGCCAGAGCTGCCCCCCGTCTTTACCGGAACCCAACTTTTCGACCCGGTTGGTTTGCAAGCCCACCAACTCCTTTTGGAGGTCGTAGTAACAAAGGCCGTCGCCGTTTTGCAATTCGGTGGTGGGGTCGCTGGTTTCCAATTCCAGGCTGTCTGCGTTCAGTTTGGTGACCCAACCTATGGCTTGACCCGGATTTTTGGGGCTGTCAAAAGCGCCAATGTCCTCTTTGCGCCCTTGCACAAAGTAGTCGGTGAATTCGCGGTTGAAGTTTTGGTTGGGGTCTGGCTGGAAGTAGAAGGTGCATTCGCCGCTGGAGGCGCGGGCCAGCTCCGGCCGTTCGGAGAGTATGTCGTCCAGCAGGGTGCGGTAGTGGGCAGTGATGTTTTTCACGTAGCCCATGTCTTTGTAGCGGCCCTCAATTTTGAAGCTGCGCACACCTGCATCGATCAGGGCGCGCAGGTTGTCGCTCTGGTTGTTGTCCTTCATGCTCAGCACGTGTTTGTCGTGCGCCACTATGCGGCCCTGGCTGTCTTTGACCTCGTAGGGCAGGCGGCAAGCCTGCGAGCAGTCGCCCCGGTTGGCACTGCGCCCGGTGTGGGCGTGACTGATGTAGCACTGCCCGCTGTAGGCCACGCAAAGTGCCCCATGAATGAAGAACTCAATGTTGCAACGTTCAGGGTCGGTTGCGGCACGAATCGCGGCAATCTGCGGCAAGGTCAGCTCACGCGCCAGCACAATTTGGCTCAGGCCCACATCCTGCAAAAAACGGGCTTTTTCAGGTGTTCGAATGTCGGTTTGGGTGCTAGCGTGGAGTTGTATGGGCGGCAAATCAAGTTCCAGCAACCCCATGTCCTGGATGATGAGCGCATCGGCCCCAGCGTCGTAGAGCTGATGGATCAATTTGCGAGCAGGCTCCAGTTCGTCATCCCGCAAAATGGTGTTGAGCGTGACGAACACCCGGCTGTGGAAGCGGTGCGCGTGCTGAACCAAGCGCGCTATTTCATGAACCGAGTTGTCGGCACTGGCGCGCGCGCCAAACGACGGGCCGCCAATGTAAACGGCGTCTGCCCCGTGGTTCACGGCTTCTATGCCAATATGGGCGTCCCGGGCGGGTGCGAGCAGTTCGAGTTGATGGGGCAGCATAACTTAATTGGCCAAAAGGGCCGTGCCAACAACAGCGGTGGCAACAGGCAAAAAAAAACACTTAGGCAATTTTGCTCTAAGTGCTTGTTTATTGGGGTGGCTGATGGGACTCGAACCCACGACAACAGGAATCACAATCCTGGACTCTACCAACTGAGCTACAGCCACCTTCGGAGCACTGAATTATAGCTACCGGGGATCTGGCGCCGACGCCGCTGCGGCGGCGGCACGCGGTTTG
>JBDKEX010000283.1:0-5331 GCA_039798985.1 Pseudomonadota bacterium
TGGCTCCGCGGTGAACCCGGTGTTGCGCGAAGGCAACTCGGATCGCCGTGCCCCCAAAGCCGTCAAGGAATACGCCCGCAAGAACCCGCACTCCATGGCTGAGTGGAGCCAGGCGTCGCGCACCCACGTGTCCCACATGCACGCTGGCGACTTCTACCACGGCGAAAAGTCCATGACCTTGGACCGCGCCCGCGATGTGAAGATGGAGCTGATCACCAAATCCGGCAAAACCATTGTGCTCAAAGAGAAGGTTTCGCTGTTGGATCGCGAAGTGATCGACAGCATGTTCATGAGCAAAAAAGCGCTTTTGGAGTTCTACGAAAAAGAAATCGAAGACGCCCGCAAAACCGGCGTGATGTTCTCGCTGCACGTCAAGGCCACCATGATGAAGGTGTCGCACCCCATCGTGTTTGGCCACTGCGTCAAGATTTTTTACAAAGAGGCGTTTGAAAAGCACGCCAAATTGTTTGAAGAGTTGGGCGTGAACGTGAACAACGGCATGGCCAATTTGTACGAAAAAATTGCCACGCTGCCGCAGTCCAAGCAAGACGAAATCAAACGCGATTTGCACGCTTGCCACGAACACCGGCCCGAACTCGCCATGGTGGATTCGGCCAAGGGCATCACCAACTTCCATTCGCCCAACGACATCATCGTTGACGCGTCCATGCCCGCCATGATTCGCAATGGCGGAAAGATGTGGGGTGCCGACGGCCGCTTGAAGGACGTCAAGGCCGTGATGCCGGAATCGACCTTCGCCCGCATCTACCAAGAGATGATCAACTTCTGCAAGTGGCATGGCGCGTTCGACCCCAAGACCATGGGCACGGTGCCCAACGTGGGCCTGATGGCGCAACAGGCCGAAGAATACGGCTCACACGACAAGACGTTTGAGATCAAAGAAGACGGCGTGGCCAACATCACCGACATCAACACCGGTGAGGTGTTGCTGAGCCAAGAGGTTGAGCAAGGCGACATTTGGCGCATGTGCCAGGTCAAAGACGCAGCGATCCGCGATTGGGTGAAGCTGGCCGTAACGCGTGCACGCAACTCGGGCATGCCTGTGGTGTTCTGGCTGGATGCCTACCGGCCCCACGAAGCGCAACTGATCACCAAGGTCAAGATGTACCTGCACGAGCACAACACCGCCGGTCTGGAAATTCAGATCATGAGCCAGGTGCGTGCCATGCGTTACACCCTGGAGCGCGTGATTCGCGGTCTGGACACCATCAGTGCCACTGGCAACATCCTGCGCGACTACCTGACCGATCTGTTCCCCATCATGGAACTGGGCACCAGCGCCAAAATGCTGTCCATCGTGCCCCTGATGGCGGGTGGTGGCATGTACGAAACCGGTGCGGGTGGCTCGGCCCCCAAGCATGTGCAACAGTTGGTGGAGGAAAACCACCTGCGCTGGGACTCACTGGGTGAGTTTCTGGCCCTGGCCGTGTCGTTGGAAGACCTGGGCATCAAAAACGGCAACAAAAAAGCCAAGGTCTTGGCAAAGACCCTGGACGCAGCCACGGGCAAGCTGTTGGACAACAACAAAAACCCGTCGCCCAAAACAGGGCAGCTCGACAACCGCGGTAGCCAGTTTTACCTGGCCATGTACTGGGCGCAAGAGTTGGCAGCGCAAACCGAGGATGCCGAACTGGCGGCACATTTTGCGCCCTTGGCGAAAACCTTGACCGAAAAAGAAGAGCTCATTGTGGCTGAACTGCGCGACGTTCAAGGCAAGCCGGTGGACATTGGCGGTTACTACCTGGCAGACGCCAAAAAGGTACGGGCTGTGATGCGACCCAGCGCCACGCTGAACGCGGCTCTGGAGTCTGCTGGGGCCTGATTTGCCCTTGACGCGTCTATAAAGCCAACCTTCGGGTTGGCTTTATTACGGATTCAGCGTGGCGTGAAGGGTTTGCCCCGCAATTGGGTGCCCGCTTGCAGGCCGCGTTTGGCAAACCACCCTTGGTGCATTTCCAACACAAACCGCACCGGCTTTTGCGAACAATGTGAATCCGTGGTCTGGGGCTTCATATCGGCCAAATTCACAATTTTCCCGTCGTCGTCCACAAAAGCCGCGGTCAGCGGCAGCAAGGTGTTTTTCATCCAGAAACACTGCGTTTCCGGGCGTTCAAACACGAACAACATGCCTTCATTGGCGGGCATTTCTTGGCGCCACATCAAACCCACACTTCTTTGCTGAGGTGTGGATGCGACTTGGGCCTGTATGACATGCATGCCGGCACCGAGCTCCGTTCTTGGCAGGCCGGTTTGTGGCTGCTCCGCCCAAACAGGCCCGGCCACAAGTGCCAGCCCACAAAAAAGGGTGGCGGCCTTGGCCAAACATCCTGACTTTTGTTTGAGACCGAGCGTGTGCTGAGCGGCGTGCAATGAAGGTGTCATGGGTGGGATATGTGTGTGTGCTGGGGCGTTCATCGGACCAAAACCGAGCGTGCGCCTTCGAACCGAGCTGCGAAGTAAGGGTGGTCCAAATGGTCCACCCGGACCCCGCTTTTTGAGCTGGCTGCGTGAACAAAGCGGTTTTTGCCCACGTAAACGCCCACATGGCTGAAAGGGCGCCCGAGCGTGTTGAAAAAAACCAGATCGCCTGCCTGAAGGTTTTCTGGTGTGATGGGGCGGGTCGCCTTCGCCATTTGGGCGGCGCTGCCGGTCAGGGCGATGGTGGCGCTGGATTTGTAGATGTGTTCAACCAAACCAGAGCAATCAAAACCGTCATCAAACGACCTTCCGCCGAAGGTGTAGGGTTGCCCCAGCAAAGACAAGGCAAAGAAAGCCACGTTGGCCCCCGCAGCTGCGGCCTCGGCGCTGCGAGGTGTGGGTGGCGGTGCCTCGGGCACAGGGGGCGGGGCGCTCGCGCAGCCCATCAAGCCGGCTGCTGCACAGCACAGAAAAGCAGCGCCTGCGCAGCGACAAAGCATTTCAGGGTTTGCAAAATCCCTGCGGGGCACGGTGGCTGACGAGTGTGGGTTACCCATGCCCGCCATTTTGGCATGCGCCAATGGCTAGAATCAAACGCATGGCCAACCCTCCCAAACAACCCGATTTGCCTACCTCGACCCCGCAAGGGGACGATGCTGTCGTCCTGGAGCGCAAAACCCTGCGGGTGGAGCCACCCAAAATGCACCAGGTGGTGCTGCTCAACGACGATTTCACGCCCATGGAGTTTGTGGTGCTGGTGATACAGGAGTATTTCAACAAGGATCGCGAGACGGCCACCCAAATCATGCTCAAAATCCATTTGGAGGGGCGAGGCGTGTGCGGCGTGTTCTCGCGCGACGTTGCTACCACCAAGGTGGAACAGGTGCTGCAGGCGGCCCGCCACAACGGCCATCCATTGCAATGTGTATCGGAACCTGTTGAATAAGCCGGGAATTGCCCCATTTCAACAGAAGCGGTTTTTAAATTCGCGGTAAATTAGAGTTTCGTTACAAGGAAGTGCCCCATGATTGCCCAGGAACTTGAAGTCAGCTTGCACATGGCCTTTGTTGAGGCCCGGCAGCAGCGGCACGAATTCATCACGGTCGAGCACCTGTTGCTGGCCCTGTTGGACAACCCCAGCGCCGCTGAGGTGTTGCGTGCCTGTTCGGCCAATATCGACGATTTGCGCAAGTCGTTGTCCAATTTCATCAAAGACAACACCCCCCAGGTGGCGGGCACCGAAGAGGTGGACACCCAGCCCACGCTGGGTTTCCAGCGGGTGATCCAACGCGCCATCATGCACGTGCAGAGCACCGGCAATGGCAAAAAAGAAGTCACCGGTGCCAACGTGCTGGTGGCGATTTTTGGCGAGAAGGACTCCCACGCCGTTTACTACCTGCACCAGCAGGGGGTGACCCGGCTGGATGTGGTGAATTTCATTGCGCACGGTATTCGCAAGAGCGACCCGCCCGAACCGGTCAAGCCCGCCGAAGGCGGCGCGGCCGAGAACGAACAGGCCGGTGAGGGCGAAAAGGCCAATGAAAAGGCTTCTCCGCTGGAGCAATTCACGCAAAACCTGAACCAGGCTGCCAAAGACGGAAAAATCGACCCGCTGATTGGCCGCGATTACGAGGTCGAGCGCACGATTCAAATCCTGTGCCGTCGCCGCAAGAACAACCCCTTGCTGGTGGGCGAGGCCGGGGTGGGCAAGACCGCGATTGCCGAGGGTTTGGCTTGGCGAATCGTGCAAAAAGAGGTGCCCGAGATTCTGGCCGAGGCGGTGGTTTATTCGCTGGACATGGGGGCGCTGCTGGCCGGTACCAAGTACCGGGGCGACTTTGAGCAACGTTTGAAAGGCGTCCTCAAAACCCTCAAGGACAAGCCGAACGCCATTTTGTTCATCGATGAAATCCACACCTTGATCGGTGCGGGCGCGGCATCGGGCGGCACCCTGGACGCATCGAACTTGCTGAAACCGGCTTTGAGCTCGGGCGCCTTGAAATGCATAGGCGCAACCACCTTCACCGAATACCGCGGTATTTTCGAGAAAGACGCGGCCTTGAGCCGCCGCTTCCAAAAGGTAGATGTGGTCGAGCCGACCGTGGAACAAACTGTGGACATCCTCAAAGGCCTGAAGAGCCGGTTCGAGGAGCACCACAGCGTCAAGTACGCCAATGCGGCGCTGCAAGCGGCTGCCGAGTTGAGTGCCAAGTACATCAACGACCGCCATTTGCCCGACAAAGCCATCGATGTGATCGACGAGGCTGGTGCAGCACAGAGGATATTGGTGCCTTCCAAGCGCAAGAAAACCATAGGCAAGAGCGACATTGAGGAAATCGTGGCCAAGATCGCCCGCATTCCGCCCGCCAACGTTTCCAACGACGACCGGGGCAAACTGCGCAGCCTCGAGCGAGACCTCAAAGCAGTGGTGTTCGGCCAAGACAAAGCCTTGGACGTGCTGGCCTCCAGCGTCAAAATGGCGCGCTCGGGTTTGGGCAAGCCCGACAAACCGATCGGTGCCTTCTTGTTCAGCGGTCCCACTGGCGTGGGCAAAACCGAAGCCGCCAAGCAGTTGGCTTATATTTTGGGCATTGAATTGATCCGCTTCGACATGTCGGAGTACATGGAGCAGCACGCGGTGAGCCGCTTGATCGGCGCGCCGCCCGGTTACGTGGGTTTTGACCAAGGGGGTTTGTTGACCGAGGCCATCACCAAAAAGCCGCACTGTGTGCTGTTGCTGGATGAGATTGAAAAAGCTCACCCCGCCATTTACAACGTGCTGCTGCAGGTGATGGACCACGGCACCTTGACCGACAACAACGGACGCAAGGCCGACTTCCGCAACGTCATCATCGTGATGACGACCAACGCGGGTGCCGAGACCATGAACAA
>JBDKEX010000284.1:0-3198 GCA_039798985.1 Pseudomonadota bacterium
AGGAAGTCCCCAATGATAGGCAAGTTAACCGGTACCCTGCTGGAAAAAAATCCGCCCCAGTTGTTGATTGATTGCCACGGTGTGGGCTACGAGGTGGATGTGCCGATGAGCACCTTTTACAACCTGCCCGCCACTGGCGAAAAGGTGGCGTTGTTGACCCACTTTGTGGTGCGGGAGGACGCGCAGATTTTGTACGGTTTTGGTTCTGCCACCGAACGCGAAGCCTTTCGGCAGCTGATCAAGATCAGCGGCGTGGGGCCGCGCACGGCGCTGGGCATTTTGTCGGGCATGAGTGTGGCCGACCTGGCCCAAGCGGTAACGGCCCAAGAAGCTGGGCGCCTGACCAAAGTGCCGGGCATAGGCAAGAAAACAGCGGAGCGGTTGTTGCTGGAACTCAAGGGCAAAATGGGAGCCGATCTGGGCCCGCTGGCCGGGCCTGCACGCACCGACGCGCACAACGACATACAGCAAGCCCTGTTGGCGCTGGGCTACAACGACAAGGAAGCCGCAGCAGCCCTCAAGGCCTTGCCGGCCGATGTGGGCGTGAGCGATGGCATCAAGTTGGCATTGAAAGCCTTGGCCAAATAGGCCCTTTGGCGCTTGGCTTTTATTCGGCTTCTCGCACCATGCGGCCGTTGCGTGGCTGCACCGGCCGTGCGTTGTTCGGGAACAGTTGGCTGAAAAGCTGCAGCTCGTCGCTGCCTATGGTTTGAACGCCCTTGAGCACCAGCCACAACACCCCTTCGCTGCACGGCGGGGTGGTGAGCGAGCCCAAATATTGGTAGTAGCGCCGGTCAGCAGGCAGCAGTTCATTGAGGTTGATGAGATTGCTGGGCAGGCGGACCCGGTCATCCACCTCCACCGGCAGGTGGGTCCACACTTTGCGAACCGTGGGGTTGCTGGCGCCGGGGTCCATCAAAACCGCCACCACCGCGAGCTGCCCGGCGTCGTTCTGGTGCACCAGGTGGGCCACCATGGCAAAGCCCCGGTTGTTGATCCGCTCCTCGGCTGGGTGATGGAAGTGGAACTGTTTGAGGCGGTAGGTGTCGCCGCGCACGGTCAGGGTGTTGTCACCCTCCAGGTCCACTTGCAGGGTGTGGCCGTTGTGCACCACCGAGCCGCCGCTGGAGCGGTACGAAAAACGCAGCGGCTCGGCGGGTCCCAGCAGCGTCTCCGAACTTTGAATGTTGATGGGCGTTTGCCGCTGCCCTTTGGCGCACCGCTCGTATTCGGGTTTGAGTTTGCCCCAGTTTTCCGGCCCAGTGTGCCCGGAGTAACTCCAGTGTTCCTCTGCGTGGGGTTCCACTGCGGCGGGGGCCGCCACCGCCACTGCGGCCTTGGCGACCGTTGGTTTTGGGGCGCTTACACCGTGCGCCTTGGCCTTTTGGCGCAAATACTGGGCTTCTGCCGCTGTCATCACTGGCGCGGCGCCTTTAGCGGCCGAGGCTTTTGCAGGGGTGCCGTTGGGGGTGCCTGTGGTGGGCGGGAGCACCTTGCCTGAGGTGCCGATGTTGACCTTGGCGTTGTCCACGGTCTTGTTGTGTTCGATGGCGGCCCGCACTTGGTCCGCCAATTTGTTGCCCAGAGGCAGCTCGACCTTGCCTTGCGTGACCGGTACTGATTTGGGCGCTGCGGCGGGAGCGGCAGCCTCATTGGCCTGGGCTGGCAGAGCCAAGCCCCAAGCGCATGCCATTCCAAGGGCGAAGCCTGCCAGGGTGCGCAAGGGCGTTGCGTGAAAAACCGCAGGGGTGCTGGGGGCGTGTGGGTGGGGCATGGCAGTAAACGGTTGTGATCTTGCTATCGGCACTGGGGCGGGCAACTTGAAGCCCCGGCCAGTTGCCCGGCGGTGATTGACCCTGCATTACACTGACGCCAACCTTGTTGAGTTGCTTGCCGTGTCCATACAAACCGACGATTTCGCCCCTGCTTCCCTGCCGCGAGCCGTGTCTGCCGTGGCCGAGTCCCCGCGCGAAGAAGCCCTGGAGCGTGCCTTGCGCCCGAAAGGACTGCAGGAGTACGTGGGGCAAACCAAGGTGCGTGAACAGCTCGAAATATTCATTGGGGCTGCCACCAAGCGCGGCGAGGCCCTGGACCATGTGTTGTTGTTTGGCCCGCCGGGCTTGGGCAAAACAACGCTCAGCCACATCATCGCGCACGAGTTGGGCGTGAATTTGCGGCAAACCAGTGGCCCCGTGCTGGAAAAGCCCAAAGATTTGGCCGCGTTGCTGACCAATCTGGAGCCCAATGATGTGCTGTTCATCGACGAAATTCACCGCCTCAGCCCGGTGGTTGAAGAGATTTTGTACCCCGCGCTGGAGGACTACCAGATTGACATCATGATTGGCGAAGGGCCGGCGGCGCGCAGCATCAAGCTGGACTTGCAGCCTTTTACTCTGGTGGGGGCCACCACCCGCGCCGGCATGCTCACCAACCCCTTGCGTGACCGCTTCGGCATCGTGGCCCGACTGGAGTTTTACACGCCCCAAGAACTGACGCGAATTGTCAAACGCAGCGCCGGATTGCTGCAAGCGCCCATAGACGACGATGGCGCGTTCGAAGTGGCACGCCGTTCGCGTGGCACCCCTCGAATTGCCAACCGCCTGCTGCGCAGGGTGCGCGACTACGCCGACGTCAAAGGTGACGGCACCATCACGCTGGAGATGGCCAATCGCGCTTTGGCCATGCTCGATGTGGACCCCGTGGGTTTTGATTTGATGGACCGTAAATTGCTGGAGGCCGTGATACACAAGTTCGATGGCGGCCCGGTGGGGCTGGACAACATTGCCGCCAGCATAGGCGAGGAGCGGGACACGATCGAAGACGTGATTGAGCCCTACCTGATCCAACAAGGTTATTTGCAGCGCACACCTCGCGGGCGCATGGCCACGTTGGCGGCTTTCCGGCACCTGGGGCTGGAGCCTCCGGCCAGCACCGGCGGGTTGTTTGACGCCGGTACCGGGGCCTGAACCCCGGTTCAGGTGGTGGTTTCTTCGAGCGACTCGTCGTTCAGGTGCGCGTCATCGCCCCAGCCCACCAGACTGAAACCCTCGGGTGACCACAAAACCCGGTTGATGGCTGCGTTGCCCAGCTTCCAGCTGCGGGGAGCCTGAAGGTCGATCTGGGTGGCGGCGCGGTACAGCACATCGAGCACCCCGCCGTGTGCCACGATGGCAATTTGTTGACCCAGGTGGCGCTCTG
>JBDKEX010000285.1:0-5280 GCA_039798985.1 Pseudomonadota bacterium
TTCCAAGGGCGCCGCTCTGACGCTGGGGCATGACTGGGTTACATTTGTAGCATGTTCAGTTGGTTGAGCCGATTTACCAAACCTGCAACCCAACCGGCTGCTGCGGCTCCGCGCTCCTCCAAACCCCCCACTAAAACTGAAGCACAAGTCCCGCCAGCCGCTGAACCCCAAAGCCTCAGCACTTGGTCGTGGTTGCTCAATACCGGTTTGCCGCACGACGAGCCCATGGCGCCCCACGAACAAGCCTTGCTTGAACCTGTGCGCGCTATGTTGGCTCTGGACACCTTGCCCGACAATTTGGTGCCGCGGGCTTCTGCGGTCATCCCGCAGTTGCTGCGGGCGCTGAGACAAGAGTCCGGTTCCCGCAAAGAGGTGGTGGAGCGTATTGCCAAAGACCAGCTGTTGACGGCCGAGGTTCTGCGCCTGGTGCGCAGCCCTTTGTACCGCACGCAAACCCCCATTGCCTCGCTGGATGCAGCTGTGTCCATCATTGGTACATCTGGCGTGCATTCCGCCATTTCAAGGGTGGTTCTCAAGCCCATATTTGCGCAAAGCCAACAAGGCTTGGTGGCCGCCGCCAGCAGCCGCACATGGCAATTTGCCGAACGGCAAGGCGAGGTTTGCGCCGGCATGGCGGCAGAAGCCGGCCTGGAATGGTTTGACGGGTTTTTGGCAGGCACGCTGCATGGGGTGGGGCGCACCGCGTTGTTGAAAATACTGGACACCGCTGGCGCAGAAACCCAGCCCTTGTGGCCTTGCAGCAAGGCTTGGGATGCCGCCTTGTCGCTGCTGGCGAATCAGTTGTTCGCAAAGCTGGCTTTGCAGTGGGACATAGCTCCCGCCCTCACCACCGCAGCCCGGGCGGTGCAGGACCCAGCCGCTGCCGGGACAGCGGGGCCACCCCCCTTGGCTGGAATCTGGGTGGCATCTGAACAGCGCACTTTGATGCTGTTGAGTTCTGCTGCCACCTGACCTGGCTTTATTGGGCTGCCCAGCCTCCGTCCATGTTCCAGGCCACACCGCGCACGTTGTTGCCGGCGGCAGAGCACAAAAACACAGCCAGTTCGCCCAATTCTTCGGGGGTGGTGAACTGCATAGAGGGTTCCTTTTCGCCCAGCAAAAGTTTGGTTGCTGCTTCGTTGTCAATGCCCAGCGCCAGGGCTTTGGCATCCACTTGTTTTTGCACCAAGGGGGTCAGCACCCAGCCGGGGCAAATGGCGTTGCAGGTAATGCCCGTGGTGGCGTTTTCCAGCGCCGTGACTTTGGTCAACCCCACAATACCGTGCTTGGCCGCCACATAGGCCGACTTTTGCGCAGAGGCCACCAGGCCGTGAACCGATGCCACATTGATGATGCGACCCCAGTTGCGGGCTTTCATGGCAGGCAGCACCAGGCGGGTGGTGTGAAAAGCGCTGCTCAGGTTGATGGCGATGATGGCATCCCACCGTTCGATGGGAAAGTCTTCAACCGGGGCCACGTGTTGAATACCGGCGTTGTTGACCAAAACGTCCACTGCGCCAAAGGTTTGTTCGGCATGACGAATCATGGCCTCGATTTCGGCAGGCTTGCTCATGTCGGCGCCGTGGTAAGCGACCTTGACCCCCAGTGCGGCCACCTCGTCCTGAGCCCCTTGCACGTCGCCAAACCCATTGAGCACAATGTTGGCGCCTTGCCGTGCCAGGGCCTTGGCAATGCCCAGCCCAATCCCACTTGTGGACCCGGTTACCAGGGCGGTTTTGTTTGTCAACATAAAAGGCACTCCGTTTCTCTATTACGATCACACAAAAGGCGCGAGCCGCTTCGGCGGCTGCCCTGCAGGGCGCATTATCCCGGATGGGTCTGAGCCCCAACGAACAAGGCAAAACAAGATGCTTGAACCCACGCTAAATTTTTTGCAGGTGCCTGGCCCGCGCGGCAAAGGCAGTGCTGACCGCCGTTTGGCATGGTGGGATTGGAATCAAACCGGACAAAAATCGCCTGCCCGGGTGGTGGTGTGCGTGCATGGCCTGACCCGCCAGGCCCGGGATTTTGATACCCTGGCCAAGGCTTTGAGCAAAACCGCACGGGTGGTGTGTGTGGACGTGGCGGGGCGCGGGCACAGCGACTGGCTCGAAGACCCAATGGGCTACCAAATTCCCAACTACGCCACCGATTTGGCAGTCTTGCTCGCGCATTTGCGCCAAGAACATGCCCAACAGCAAGCCCAATTGCACGCTCATAACCCGGCGTTGGAGAACACAGAGGCGCCCGCCCTGCGAGTTGACTGGGTGGGCACCAGCATGGGCGGTTTGATTGGGCTGGTGCTGGCCGCTCAACCGGCAATGGGTATTCGCCGTTTGGTGCTCAACGACGTGGGGCCTGTGCTTCAAGTGGATGCCCTGGACCGAATTGGCACTTACTTGGGCGTACAACCCGTGTTTGCTTCAGAACAAGAGGCAGCGGCCTACTTGAGGCAAATTTCACCCAGTTTTGGGCCCCACACGGACCCAGAGTGGTCGGCCCTCTCGCGCCCCATGTTGCGCCCGGTGCAGGGCGGCTGGACCCTGCATTACGACCCCGATATTGCAGCCCCTTTCAAAGCATTGATGGCTTTGCAAGCAGACCCTGCAACACGGCTGGCCGCAGCACAAGCCAGCGAAACGCAGCTTTGGGCTTTGTACGACGCTGTTTCTTGCCCCACTTTGGTGTTGCGGGGCAAGCAGTCTGACTTGTTGACCGAAGCGACTTTGGCCGCCATGCAGCAACGCGGTCCCAAGGCCCAGGCGGTTGAATTTGCAGGTGTGGGGCATGCACCCACCCTGGTGGCGGCCGACCAAGTGGCGGTGGTTCAATCGTTTTTGGATTCACCATGAGGACGGGTTTGGAAAAGGCGCCGGCACCGCTGGACGCTGTTGAAACGACCGCAGCACATTTGGGCAGGGACTTGGGGCAGCTGCCAGTTAGCCCGATAGTGGCTGCCACCCGTGCGGCTGGGCAACGCGAATCCCAAGCACTTGCCCGTGCACGGGCTTTTGCAGAGCCTTTGATAGATACCGAAACCCTGGACACCGGCGAAAACATTCTTGCGCACGCCGACGCGATGGTGGCGATCTTGGACATGATGGGGGCCTCGCAAGAGATGCAGGCTGCCACCTATTTGGTGTATGCCAGCCAATACCTGCACCGCCCTCAGGAGGTGATTGCCAAAGCTTTTGGCGACAATTACGCCGCTTTGGCTGTAGAAACCACCAAACTGCTGCAATTGCAGCGGCAAGCCCGGCAAAGAAGCGCGCACAGTACGGTTGCGGCCAGCAGCAAAGGGCCCGTCTCGGAACTTGACGCCAGCCAGACCGAAAACATCCGAAAAATGCTGCTCGCGTTTTCTCGCGATCTTCGGGTGGTGATGTTGCGCTTGGCTTCCCGTTTGCAAACACTGCGCTACCACGCTGCCACCAAGCGGTTGCCAGAGCCGGTGCTTGCCCGCGAGTCTTTGCATGTGTTTGCGCCCCTGGCCAATCGGCTTGGCATTTGGCAAATCAAGTGGGAGATGGAGGATCTGGCCTTTCGTTTTCTGGAGCCAGACACCTACAAAGCCATAGCCAAGCTGCTTGACGAGAAACGCGTAGAGCGCGAAAGCCATGTCGAGCAGGTGCGTTGTCAACTCGAGACGGCTTTGGCCAGCCAAGGTGTGGCGGCTTCGGTGCAGGGGCGCCCCAAGCACATTTACAGCATTGTTAAAAAAATGCGTGGCAAGTCGCTCGACTTTGACCGCGTGTTTGATATTCGCGCCTTGCGGGTGGTGCTGCAAAACACCGACGATTGTTATGCGGTGTTGGCCTACGTGCACGGGCATTTCAACCCCGTGCCCGAGGAATTTGACGACTACATTGCCAAACCCAAGGCCAACGGCTACCAGTCTTTGCACACGGTGGTGCGTGACGACTTGGGCCGCGCCTTCGAAATCCAGATCCGTACCCAAGCCATGCATGAGCATGCGGAGCATGGTGTGGCTGCCCATTGGGCCTACAAAGAAGCCGGCACCAAAGGTTATGCGGGTGTTACAGCCAGTTCAGACTACGACGCCAAGATTGCCGTTTTGCGCCAGTTGTTGGCCTGGCAAAACGACTTGAGTGGCGCTTCGCACGCCCTGTTCGATGATTGCATTTACGTGCTCACACCGCAGGCCGCGATCGTGGAGTTGCCCAGCGGTGCCACCCCCGTCGACTTTGCCTACACGGTGCACACCAACCTCGGGCACCGGTGCCGAGGTGCCAAGGTGGATGGTGTCATGGTCACCCTCAACACCCCGCTCAAAAGTGGGCAGACGGTGGAAATTGTGTCCGCCAAAGAGGGCGGGCCTTCGCGTGACTGGCTCAATCCTGACTTGGCGTACTTGGTCAGCCACCGCGCTAAAAGCAAGGTGCGGGCTTGGTTCAACGCCATGGCCGCAGAAGAAAACGCAGCCCGAGGGCGCGAGGCGGTTGAGAAACTGTTGCAGCGCGAAGGCAAAACCGCCACCCGGTTGGAGGATTTGGCCGCCGGCATGGGCTTTGATGCGCCGCAAGAGCTGTTTGAAGCGGTTGGAAAAGACGAACTGTCTTTGCGGGCACTGGAGCAGTGGTTAACGCCCCCCGAAAGCGTCCCGGTATCCGAAGAACTGGTGTTGAAGAAGGCCCGTTCCGACTCCCGCGGTGGAAGCGGCAATGTGCTGGTGGTGGGGGTGGATTCCCTGTTGACCCAACTGGCAAAGTGTTGCAAACCGGCTCCGCCCGACGATATTCGCGGCTTCGTCACCCGGGGCAGGGGGGTCAGCATTCACCGCACCGACTGCCCGGATTTCAAGCACTTGACCAACAAGCTCCCCGACCGGGTGATCGACGTTCAGTGGAGCATGTCGCCCAAAGTCAAGGGCCCGCTTGCGGCTGTGTACCCAGTGGATGTGGCGGTAGAAGCCAATGACAGGCAAGGCCTTTTGCGCGATATTTCTGATGTGTTTGCCCGCGAAAAAATCAATGTCATTGGGGTTCAAACCCAATCGGTCAAGGGTGTGGCCTGGATGACCTTCACCGTCGAAGTGTCTGACGCACTGCGGGTGGCCAAAGTGATGTCCGCGGTGGGGGATGTTCCGGGAATCAAGCGGGTCAGACGCCGTTGAAGTCCAGCTCTGTTATGGTTTGCCCATCAAGGTCTGCATTGTGAAGGGGTTGTTGTGTTACGTCTGAATCAAATTGGCCGGATTTTTGCCGGCTTGGCGTGGGTGTGTTTGATGGCGGGTTGCGCCACGTCCAACCCAGATGTGGT
>JBDKEX010000286.1:0-6579 GCA_039798985.1 Pseudomonadota bacterium
GCAAACGCGAAGTCGACCTGTCACCCCTGGCCCGCGAAGCCGTGGAGGTCTCGAAATCGTATCCAAACGATACCGGGGAGATCTTTCAGAACCCCTGGAGCGGCAAGCCATGGAAAGGCAATCGATCACAACACGAGAACGTCTGGGTTCCCACGTTGGCGGCCCTCGACATCAGCCCACGCAGGGCTTATTGCACGCGGCACACCTTTGCAACCACGCTGCTGCAAAACGGCGCCGTGGTGGCGTACGTCTCCGTGCAAATGGGCCACACCTCGCCATCGATGGTGGAGAAGAAATACCACAACTGGATCCCCGATGGCGACGAGGGCGCAAACCTGGCCATCCTGCAAAAGGCCTTCGCATGAATAACGCACCAATAACGCACCAATAACGCACCAAGCGGCGCTCGAAAGTCCCACGAAAAAGGGGTTGTTTCCCTGTGAAAACAGCCCCTTAGAGAGTGGTAGGCGCAATTGGACTCGAACCAACGACCCCCACCATGTCAAGGTGGTGCTCTAACCAGCTGAGCTATGCGCCTAAGGTCGGTAACAGCCTTAGATTGTATCAGGAAAACACGTTCAAGCGCGAATGCCACGGTAAAGCATATAGCCAGCCAAAAGGTACAAAACCAGCGCAAACACGCGCTTGAGCGTTGCAACTGGCAAGGCGTGTGCCGCCTTGGCACCCCAAGGGGCTGTTAAAACACTCGCAACCGCAATGGCGCCAAGCGCAGGCAAGTAAACATAACCAAAAGAACCGTTTGGCAGTGCGGCCAATTCCTCGCCCGCAATGATGTAGCCCACCGTGTTGGCCAGTGCAATTGGAAAGCCCAACGCTGAACTGGTGGCTACCGCATTGTGTATAGCTACGTTGCACCAGGTCATGTAGGGCACGCTCACAAAACCGCCCCCGGCACCCACCAGGCCCGATAAAAAGCCAATCACGCCGCCCGCTCCCCACTGCCCCAAAGTTCCGGGCAAAGCACGCGATGCAGCGGGTTTTTTGTTCAACAGCATTTGCGTCGCTGAAAACCCCACAAATCCAGCAAACAGCAGGGCCAAAACATTGCCTTTGAGGACCGAAAAGACCCCAACGCTGGCCAAGGCAGCGCCCGCCACAATGCCAGGTGACAAGCGCAGCACTATGTCCCAGCGAACAGCTTGCTTTTTGTGATGGGCCCGAACGCTGGAAACCGAGGTGAACACAATGGTGGCCATCGAGGTGGCGATTGCCATTTTGACGGCCAAGCCCGTGTCTATGCCTTGGTGCGTGAGCAGCAGGGTGATGAAGGGCACCATCAACATGCCACCGCCTATGCCCAGCAGGCCCGCCAAAAAACCGGTGACCAGGCCTAAGGCGGTCAGTGCCGCCATCAACGGGATGTCAAGCATGGTGGGGTGCTGAGGTTAAGGTGTCTGCGGAGGTGCTGGGCCGTCATCCTGAACCGGGGGTTCAGGTGGGCGAGGGCAGCGAAGCTTCGGGTTCATCTGACGCGAGACGATCACACCCGCTGCGCAATGTACCAAGCCCGTGCTCAGTGAGCATTGGTTCAAGGAAATATAAAACCCAGCAGACCGCAGACAACTATATTCTAATCCTGCAACCCCAATTTGGGCCACGGCTTTAGATCAATTGCCCGTCTTTGTCCAAAGCTTTGTCGAGCCGCGCCAGCAGCTGCTTCAAACGTGCTTCATCCGCAGCAGCCACGGAGGAGCTGGCGTCTTCATGGGGGCTGGGTTCGGCGTTGCCAAAAGAGGAGTTTTTAAAACCCGAGGTGTCTTTTTGCGACAGTTCAAACGCAATGTTGAGAGAGGCCAGCACCGCGATGCGGTCTCGTGCCTTGACCTTGCCTGCGTCACGAATGCGGCACATGGCACCGTCCACCTTTTGCACGGCTTCCATGAGCGCGGGTTCACCGTCATGGGGGCAGGCAAGCAAATAGCTTTGCCCCATGATTTGCACTTCCACTTGCTTGATGCCTGGCTTGGTCATTCGTTGGACTCCTCGGCATCGTCTTGCGGCAAACGGGCCAGCAGCGCATCTATGCGTTGGCGCGCCACAGTAAAGCGCGTGTGCAGCAAGTCACGTTCTTGGGTAAGGGCGTGTACTTGCTGGGCCAAAAGCGTGTTGGTGCGTTGCAATTCTTCGTGTCGCAACAGCAATCGGTCAACGCGATCGGTGATCTGGTCGATGTAAGACGGGGTAGCCATTTGGCACCATTGTAGGATGAGTGCAAGGGTTCGCCTCTACAATGCCTGCATGTTGGTGCTCGCGGCGTGGTTCTTGCGCTGCAGTTCAACGGGAAGCTGGGGGATTGCGGTTCGTACGCCGCACTCTAACCAGCGCTGCCCCCGCAACGGTAAGTGGACGGGCCTGGCTTGTCAGTCAGCACCCACTTTCGTCCTGCTGCCACTGGATCCTTTTGGGTTTGGGAAGGCGACGAAGGTTGTTTCCATCAGCCCGGATACCGGCCAACAAGGCGGTTTTGCGTTTTACGCAAGGCCTTGCGCCCAAGCACTGTCGGGGAAGGCGGTGAGGGCAGAGCTTGTTTATCTTCGTCATGAAACTTCATTTTTCATTCACCCGTCGGGCGGCGTTTCCGTTGCTGTTTTCTGTTGGTTCTTTGGTCATGGCGCAGGAGGTTGTGACTTTGGCCCCTGTTGTGGTCACTGCCACGCGCATTCCTGTCGACCCCAAGTCTGTTGCCGCTGGCATTACCGTGATAGACGCTTCTGATTTGCGCAGCGTGGGGGCACAAACCGTGTACGAGGGTGTGCGCTGGTTGGCGGGTGTGCCTTCCCGGGTCAATACGGGCGGTGGAGCCGATCAAGCCTTGGATTTGCGGGGCTTTGGCGAGACCGCCGGCAGCAACGTGGTCGTTTTGGTGGACGGCGTTCGACAAAACGAAGGTGACCTGAGCGGCAGTGATCTGTCATGGTTGGACATTGACAGTGTCCAACGCATCGAGATTTTGCGTGGAAGTGCGGCTGTGTTGCATGGCGAAGGCGCCACCGGCGGCGTGATCAACGTGGTGACCCACCAGGGTTTGGACGCTGCCGGGGTGCGCGTGGGGGGGGGTATCGGTTCCAATGGCACCCTGTTTTCACGGGCTTCGGTTTCTGGTCTGAACGGCCCATGGCATTGGCAAGTGAGTGGTTCGGCCCAAGACAGCGATCAGCACAGGCAAAATTTTCACCGCCACGAACGCAACGGTTTGGTGAGTTTGGGGTGGAGCGAAGGCGGAACCCTGTTGTCTGCCCGTTTGGGTGCTCAAACAGCTGCCACCGGCTTGCCGGGTGGATTGACGCCCGCCGAGGCGGCCCAAACACCCAAGGCCAGTTTCAAACCACAAGACAAAGGCACCCAGGACGCCAAAAACTTGCTGCTGTCGGCAGAGTTTGGCTTGGCCGATTGGCGCATGGCGCTCGACATAAACAGACGCGTTTCCACCGTATTCTCAGACTACGTGTCCGATGCCTACCAATCCAACGTGGGCATTGGTTCTTCTCGGCAGGCCGTGCGGGCCTGGCGTCAATACAACCTGGCCGGTTTGGCGCAGCGCACCTTGCTGGGGCTGGACAATGAGCAATGGGACTCGAGCCGCACCAGCGAGGCGGCTTGGGGCGGCAGCCTGACCGAAGTGCAGCAGCATTCAACAGCAGCCTATGTCAGGCAAGAACTGGGCGCGTCCGATCAGTCTTGGCGCTTGTTTGGGGGCCTGCGGCGGACCCTGGCCGAACGGTCTGCTTCGGGGGCGCAAGGTGGGCGCATTGACCCGGCCAATACCAGTTGGGAGACGGGTTCTGTTCACCAAATTGCCCCAGGCACAGAGGCCTTTTGGCGTTGGGGCACCAGTTTTCGCTTGCCCAATGTTGACGAGTTCAGTTGTTATGTGGGGTATGCCGGGTGCAGCAACAACTCGGTCAGTTTGTTGAAGCCGCAAACATCCAAGGACTTAGAAATCGGTTGGCGGCAAAAGTCGGACAACGCAACCCGCGCTTTAAGGGTGTACCAGTCGCGTTTGACCAACGAAATTGGCTTGGATGCAACCCAGTTCAACAACGTCAACTATGACCCTACCCAACGCAGAGGGGTTGAAGCAGAGGCGCGTTGGAAAGTGGCCCCAGGCAGCTTGTTCGGCCTTGTATTGAACCTGCGCAATGCCACCTTTGTGGACGGGGCGTTTGCCGGCAAGTCGGTGCCACTGGTTTCTGGCCGTACACTGACATTGCACTGGCAGCAAGACTTGGGCAACACCCGAACCTTCACTTGGTTGACACAACTGCAGTCTTCGCAACTCATTGCCGGCGATTTGGACAACGCTTGCCCCGAACGAATCGGGGGCTTTGGCGTGACCCGCTTGCGCTATGCCCAAGAGCTTGCAGGTTGGGATTGGGCCCTCAATTTGAACAATGTGTTCGACCGCCAGTATTACAACTTCCGCACCCGTTGTGACGCGACCAAGCGGTCGGTGTACCCCGAGGCAGGCCGTACTTGGCTGATGACGGCGCAGCGTAAATTTTAAGCAACCATGCTGTCCCTGGGCCCTCAACGAATCGTTTGCCTAACGGAAGAAACCACCGAGTGGTTGTACCTGCTGGGGCAGGAGCACCGAATCGTGGGGGTCAGCGGTTACACGGTTCGTCCGTGGCGAGCGCGGCAAGAGAAGCCCAGAGTCAGCGCTTTTTTGAGTGCCAAAATCGACAAAATTTTGGCACTTGAGCCCGATTGCGTGTTTGGGTTTTCTGACCTGCAGGCCGATATTGCATCTGCCTTGATTCGGGCTGGCGTGCAGGTGACGGTTTTCAACCAGCGCAGCGTGGCCGAAATTTTCAGTGTTTTGTACCAAATCGCCGCCATGGTGGGGTGCGCAGCTGAGGGTGCACTGCAGTTGCAGGCCTTGCGGCAAGGGTTGGACGATTTGGCACTGTCGGCCCAAAAGCTGCCGCGTGCACCCAGAGTGTATTTTGAGGAATGGGATGAGCCGCCCATTTCTGCCATACGCTGGGTTTCAGAGCTGATAGAGATTGCGGGGGGCAGGGATTGCTTCCCCGAACTGGCCTGCAAGCCTTTGGGCCGGGACCGGATCATTCGCGACCCAGAAGAAATTGTTCGGCGCAATCCCGATATTGTGATCGGTTCCTGGTGTGGGAAAAAATTCCGGCCAGAACAAGTGGCCAACAGAGCTGGCTGGACGAACGTGAAGGCGGTAAAAACAGGGCAGTTGTTTGAAATAAAGTCGGCTGATATTTTGCAGCCCGGGCCGGCTGCTTTGACCGATGGTGTGAGGCAACTGCACGCCATTTTTGAGCGGTGGGGTCGGCAATGCGCCTGAGGCCCGAATTTTGGTGCGAGGTTTTATGAAGGCTGGCCGCTTTGCAGAGCTTGGGTGGTTGATGTGGATGCTGATTCAACCAGCGTTGGCGGGTGCAATACGAGATGACCGGGGCCACTGGATAGAGCTCCAGCACGCCCCTGAACGCATTGTCAGCATACTGCCAGCCCTGACCGAAATGGTGTGCCAGTTGGGAAAGTGCGACAAATTGGTGGGTGTTGACCGTTACGCTACTTGGCCGGCCGGTGTTAAGCAGTTGCCAAAAGTTGGCGGTGGTTTGGACCCCAATATTGAGGCGATCGTCAAGCTGCGGCCAGACGTGGTGCTGGCAGCGGTGTCGTCCCGCGCAACCGAGCGCTTGAAGTCTCTTGGCATGCTGGTGGTTTCATTTGAACCGCAAAACCACCTGGACACACGAAACACCTTTACCCGATTGGGTGCTTTGCTGGAGGTGAAAAACGCTGACTCCATGTGGTTGGGTATCGAAAAGGAAATGGCCGAGGTCGCCCGGAGTTTGCCCGCAAGTGCGCGCGCCGCGCGTGTTTACATGGAAGTCAACGACGGCCCTTATGGCGCGAGTGAGTCGTCTTTCATGGGCCAAACTTTGAGTTTGTTGGGAGCCAAAAACATACTGCCAGCGCAGTGGGGCCCTTTTCCCAAAGTCAACCCGGAGTTTGTGGTCAAAGCCAATCCAGATGTGGTGATGATTAGCCAGAAATATGCCAGCACCTTGGCCCAACGCCCCGGTTGGCTGGCCATGCGAGCGGTGCGCGAAGGAAAGGTTTGCACTTTCTCTGAGGAAGAGGCCGACATTCTGGTTCGACCCGGGCCCCGTATGCCAGAGGCAGCGCGTTTGATGGCGCGTTGTTTGGTGGAAAAATTTTGAAAACCGGCCATGCCCCAGCATGGGCCTGCGCACTGGCGGTGGCCAGTCTTTTGCTGTGGGTGGCAGGGGCATGTGTGGGCAGCGAAGGGCTGGAGAATGTTTTTCGCAATGGTTTGGCGGCGCTGGCGGTGCCAGAAAGAGCCGATTTGGCCGTGCAGGTGGTGTGGGACATACGCTTGCCGCGCACAATGGGCGCGTGGCTGGCAGGCGCGTTGCTGGGTTTGGCGGGGGCAATAGCGCAGGGTTTGTTTCGCAACCCTTTGGCCGACCCTTATTTGTTGGGAAGCTCCTCTGGCGCGTCGCTTGGCGTGGCCTTGGCTCTGGCGGTTGTGGGGGGCGGCGCGCAAGCGGTTTCGGG